>JAUVUL010000308.1 GCA_030600975.1 Candidatus Aegiribacteria sp. | reverse complement strand
TATCGATGAGATTATCTTAATACTTGCTAATCACATGATTTAATCATATGATTCAATCATGTGATTATAATACAGAAATAAGACAATTCGTCAATACTTGCCGGGTTGCCAGAAAGCAGCGGAGAGGTTACCTTAGCTGAGTCAGATCTGGAGGGTTTATGGACGACAGAGACAGCGCCAGGCAGAGAATCATCCTTGCTGCTATAGACATTCTCAACAGTGAGGGTGTCAACGGCATCACCACCCGCCGCATCGCTGAAAAAGCTGAAGTCAACTCCGCCGCTGTGAACTATTACTATGGATCCAAGGATAACCTTATCGATCATGCCCTCAACATGACATTGGAGCATGTCTTCAGCGACTGGAAGATAATCCTGGGTTTAGAGGAATTGGATCTTCCCGTCAGGCTCTACTGCCTGCTGGATTATACGATGGAAGGTATCCTGAAATATCCGGGTGTCGTTCGTTCGCATCTATTCGATCCACTGACAAAAGAAACAACAAGGAAGGCATTCGCGGAAAAGACGGGCTCCCTCCTGGACATGCTTTCTACAATGCTTGATGAACGTATGCCACTGACAAGGGAATCACTCAGGCTGTCACTCGGACAGATGCTGCTCACAGTGATATCCGCAGCCATGATCCCGGAGCTGTTCACAGCGATCACCGAAGATGATATTACCGAAGTCCAGGCAAGAAGCCGCTTTATTCTTCACCTCCTTAAGCGATTCCTAGATGTGGAGCTGACGTTAACGGATGTGATCCGGAGTGATATTGCCCGGGTCCGCAAATTGGCTTTCAGAAGTGAATAATCTTCAGTAAATGTATATATAGGAGTTCCGCTTCTCTCTCCTCTTGATTCACAAATGCTTCTATGGTATGAATGAACCGGGTCATAAGCTGTGGTTTCATGTTTTATTGAATATATAATCTTTCCAGCAGGCAATATGATCCGTACGATAATTTGGTGGTTTTCACGACCGGATTCGAGCGAATTGAGAGCAGAGCAATTACCAATCGGGAATAAACAGAATGAATATTGAGGTGATTTCAATGAAGTTAATAGCCGTATCATTCGTACTGTTCGCTTGTTCTGCGGTACAGGGGGATTACTGGTATGGGGATTTCACAGATGATAGGACCGTTGTATTCTCGAATACTGCCGTGATCCTTTCTTTTCCGGACATTGATTGCTCACAGGGTGTCAGGCTTCCGATGGGAACTGAACTTGATATAACAGGATCTTCGGGAAAAGACAGCTTGCCAGATGGAATGCCATTTTACTGGTATGAGGCCACATTTGAATACAGCGGTGATTTGTGCAGTGGCTACATTCCCGGACCTGATCTTGCAATGACAAGCCTCGCGCTTGGCGGCGATACGCTTTTTGTTTTCTCAGTCAATGGATTCAACTCGGAGGAGCACTGTTTCATCGCGACAGCGAGAGTAATCAGTTCAGATGAGATTCTGGCTGAGCAGGTTTTCCGCCCGGTCGGCGCATATTTCGGACAGTTTCCATACGACTACTGCATCAGAGGTATGGAACTTCAGGCTGACGGATTCACAGGAATTAAAAACCTGATCGAACTTTCATTTATCTACGAAGCATGCGGATACGAGAACCGTGATGTCCTTTTCGCGTGGACCGGCACAGATCTTTATATGGGACCGCATGCCAGCTCACAGTTCGAAGCGGGTTGCTACCACTTCAATGAGACATTCATACTCCCATCCGACTCGGGAGGAGCAGACAACGAAGTCACAATTGAGGTGTTCGTCGAGGAATGGGATGAGGTCATCGAGGGCTACGTGGGGACAGAGAGAACAACTGTAACTTACATATGGAATGGTGAAGTATTCGAGTGAACTGATATCCTGAAAACATCAGATTGAGATTATCCCGATATAGAATCTGCTGTATTCTATTATATGTTCCTCTGAGGTTTCCAGCGTAATACTGCTCATTCTCTCAATGGTTTCATCAGGCAGGGGAAATACAAGAAGAGTATCACCACTCCAGGAACCGTTGTAGATCCAGTCACCCCATGTAGTCCACATGGCGCTGATCTCATCTGATATCATCGTTCCACCAGCCCAGGAACAGAGGGTTTCAAAGACATCTACATATTCGGTTACCTGCTGTAATTCTCGATGCGTTCCGTATCGCTCAGCAATCGGATCGATGATCACTCTCCCGTCCGATTTGATGAACCTTATCAGTTCACCATGATATTCAGGGTCCAGTACAGTACCTTCATCCGTAAGAAGCGCCGGATAGAAGTCATCATTGCTTCGCGGTGTCAGAGCACACTCGTAATAGATGAATTTTTCACTGGATCCATCACCGAACTCCAGAAGAAACGATGATGGCCTCCTCCAGATATCGAGGATCTCGGGGGGAAAACTTAGTTGATCTCTTCCAGCTGAAATGTCAGTTCTGCCGGGTTCCCTCCAGGAAGTAGCGGAAAAGGTCCACACCGCTCTTGCGGAGTTAAGTAGATGCAGGGGGGCGATAGAGATCAAATCCTCCGGGATCGGCCAGGTTTCGATAAATGTACCGGACAGAACTTTGACAGTGAAAGTACCCTGAAAAAAAGCACCGTAAAAGTAGACAACTGGGGCTCTGGAAACTACTTCGTCCCAATCGCCTGCAGTTGTGAAGTCCTCAAAGGAATCGGATGGCGGAGCTGCTCCTATTACTATTTCCTCAGCAAAGGTTATTGCTCCCCATTCGTGTACATAGATTGTATTCAATTCAGCAGTGGGTGCAACAACGGTATCTACAAGTGCAGCAAACATCAATGGTAGCATTCGATCCTCCAATTAAAGGGAGACTTATTATCCTGTTCCTTATACATTTCGTCTGGATGTTTATTCCCCCTGACAACCATGTCTCAGCAGATAGAAACAGGATTCACAGTATCCTGGTTTGATTCAGTAATTCCAGGGGAATCTGAATCTAGCCCTTTAATGCCCTCAAGCTGAAGAGGACCGGAATTCTGTTCAGGGGTTCCGGTAGTCTCCAGAAGCCGTTTTCGCACATTTCCATGCTTTCAAGCCCCTTCCAGTGCAGAAAATCGAACTCATGGATGAATTCAATATTCAGCCCTGCCTCCGTAAGAGAATTATAGATCTGCCCCATTGTCCACTGGAATTCTCTGGTGGGGCTTTTCACGATGTAGTTCTCGTCCGAATAATCCGGCCAGTTCCCGGGCCAGTCGAAGGGCTTGCCCTGGCTGAAGTACGGATAGCGGACATTCAGCCCGGTTGTTTCATTATCAAACACATGCATGAACGGATGGGATTCCATCAGGTACAGAATTCCCCCCGGCTTCAGGTATCTGCTGATAATGTTCGCCCACAGCTTGAGATCGGAGATCCAGCAGAGAACACCGATTGATGTGTAAACCATATCGAAGGTTTCATCCAGTTTGTCTGGAAGATCAAAAAGAGGTGTCTCTATGAATCTGGCCTTCAGGCCGGTTTTCTCAGCAAGTTCCCGGGCGACTTTCAGGGATTCGCAGGATATATCGATTCCCGTTACCTCTGCTCCCAGCCTTGCAAGAGAAAGGGTATCCGTACCGATGTGACACTGG
>JAUVUL010000298.1 GCA_030600975.1 Candidatus Aegiribacteria sp. | reverse complement strand
CTGACACTTTTAATAGCAGCCTTTATAACGGCAGTGCCATTCTTTAGCGCTTTGATGATTTCCCGTACAAAGACAATCACAATCAGGACAATTATTGCATCTCAACGCCTGTTGCCCCGAGCTGACAAGAAAGGTCGTATTGCCGTTTTTGAAATCATGCGTGCTACCCTGACTATTCGGACCTGCATCAAGGATGAAAAGAAGACCGACACTATCAGGGATCTAATAGCCAGTGGCCGGGATCAGTATGACATGCAGACCTTCGATCAGCATCTGATGGATCTTTACAACAGTAAGGTCATTAACCTGGCTGCGGCCAAATCAGCCGCCTCCAGTGCCGCCGATTTTGAACGAGATGTCCAGTTCGTATAAGAGATTGGCAATCGGATCAGTGAAACTCATCCAGCCTCGATCTCGGGAACATCATCCTTCCAGAGGCACAGGAGAAGGCTGAGGAAATAATATTATGATAAGTAAAAAGTGACCCTGTTGACCGGTTTCACCGCGAAGCAGTGAGAGATACCGTAGAATGTTAAATGATTTATCAGAGAGAAATTCACCGTCCTGAGTTTTACGTGGGCTTCCATGAAGAACCTGTCTTCATTGAACGGTATTTCAAGCATCTGTGAGAGCCTTTGCGCGTCTTTCTGAGGCTCCATGACCGATGCCAGAATGATCCTGTCAGGGGTGATCACAATCTAGTCAGCGGTTCTATCTTATGGTTATCGTTTCAGTTACGATCACCTCTCCACTTATCTTCATCAGCGGCTTACCTGCCTCCGGAGTCACCTTCCGCATCTCCCAGTGAGGGTACAAGGCTCAGAACCAGGTTGAACAGATTGTTAGAGAACTGAATGGTGCGCTGTTCGGTCTCATACCCATCCATTTCTACTCTGATAATACCTTCCGTGTAGTGCTTGGTGACACTGACTCCCGCTGGGAGACCAGGAACGTATAAGTACGACTCGGTGTTCGACAGGTCGAACTCGTACTCGAGGGGGGTAGTGCCCAGAAGGTAGAATTCCTCCTCGAAGGAGTCACTGTCAAAACTTCCACCGAAACCGTCGATGCTTGCATTGACTTCGTACTCACCCCTCCGCATGAGGTAGACCTCGGCTCCACTCGGATTGGATTCGATGGTAAGCTGCTGCCCGGATCCACAAGCTGTGATGGCAGCGGAAGAGATAATCAGGATTGAGATACAAATTATCTTTCTGTTCATACGTATCCTCCCAGGATTGTGAGAAGCTGCAAAATACTAGCTGTCGAATCGGCTTTGGTTCCAGGCAAGAGGAAACTGGATTTTCCATCCTCCCTGAATCGGCTTACATAATTACCTACCTGTCCCTTTTCCCTCAATTTCTTCACCTGAAATCAATGATACTGCTTGAAATACTTCCCGGTCAACGTCATTGCTGGCGAATTCTCTCCGGTAACTCTGCAACAGAACGTACCTCTCCTCTGAAGCTGGATCAGTGAAACTCATTCAGCCTTGATTCACTCATTTCCAACCACTCTCTCCATGGATCGGACGTCACTTGCGACACATATTAGATGTGATATATATAAATAACCGGTCTATTCCCTGGAATAACCCCTGAAGCCTTATTCATAATAACGCATAATTGGGTCGTTTTATATGAGAGATCAGAGTGTTCTTCGAAGTAATGTCTCCTCAAACATAAATCCAGTTGCCTGCAATCTGATCCTGTTATCGAATAACGATCATTCTTTTTGTCTCAATATAATCCCCTGCTGCAAGACTATACAGATAGATGCCTGAAGACAGGTTTGATGTATCCAGACTGACTTCATGCTCACCTGAAAATAGTTTGTCATTCAACAATGTCACTATTTTCCGACCTCTCAAATCGAACAGCTCCAGTCTTACGTTCTCTGTGCAACCTTCCATAAGTGAGAAACTGATAGTCGCCATACTGGCAGCCGGGTTGGGACGTACATGATTCAACGTGATTGGAACGGATAGGCCGGATTCATTATCCTCGATGCCGGTTTCATCTGATTGGATGCAGTATATCCAGCCACCGCTTCCCGAAATACGGGCGTGTACTCGTTTGCCGCCGGTGGCAGCAATTATGCCATCATCTGACATTTCACATGCAAAATGTGATCCTGGATAGCTCTGGTCCAGAACGTAATAAGGTATCGCGTTATCCGTCGTGAAAAGTGCGGAACGCCAGCCGTCTCCGCTTAACGGACCCCACGAAGCAACGATACCTGCAGTCGCATCGTTGCCATTCAACGCAACACAACCTGTTAGATCACCGAAGTCCTCACTCTTCCATATCGGTGTGGATGAAGAAGTATTGAACAAGTACGCGTATCCTCTGTTACTCGATGCATTTGGCTGATACGAACTCATCATGAGAGTATTGTTGACGATATCTACGGAACAGATCCAGGGATAGTAATAATCGGGTTGTATGGTATACTGCCACGACAGAGAAAATTCACTTCCATTCCATTCGTTAAGCCTTAACTGTCCATGGTAATTGCCGTAAGCCATCCACTGACCGTCAGAAGAAATAGTGGGTGGATACTGCCAGCCGTGGTCGATGCTGAATGAGTTGACCTGGTTTCCTGAATTGTCATAGACATACACGTTGTAATAGGTCATATAAACCATCAGTGACGCATCATCAGTGATATCGAGGCTCCCGGGATTCTCATCGGTATTCGGCAGATCAATGACCAGAGTCGG
Organism: Candidatus Aegiribacteria sp.; assembly: GCA_030600975.1. Taxonomy (GTDB): domain Bacteria; phylum Fermentibacterota; class Fermentibacteria; order Fermentibacterales; family JCC-6; genus Aegiribacteria. Next base: position 1,031 of record JAUVUL010000298.1, on the reverse strand, counting down.
TGTACTGCTGGAACTGTTGAACATATATAGCTGGTGCGGCTTTGTCGGATCATTCGCAATATTCGTCACCAGGCAGACAATTGTTGAACCGTCCGGAGTTACTCGAACATCGACCGGTCTGGATGATGAATAATAGTCGGTGCTGATATAGGGAAAATCATATGTCCAATCCGGTGTTGAGGAAGAATTGCTGAACTTTAGCAGAGTACCCTTATAGTTATTCGAAGCATCACACCAGCCCGGTACACTGCCGACAATAACAGACCCGTCTGACGATATGTCACCATCTATATCTGCATAAACGCTCATACCGCTCGCACACAGATCATAAGTCCATACAGGCACACCGCTTCCCGACGATTCGTAAAGTTCCCACTTCTCATAATTCAGACTCCACGAACAAAGTATATAATCTCCGTTTCCGGAGACATCTATGTCCTCACAAATGGAACCGTAAGAGCCATGCCATTCCTCTGCTGACCAGAGTATCAGAGTCTCTTCGAGAAAGGTGGGTTGAAACACATCGCTTATCCGGGAATCAGGCGGTTCATACCTCGAAGCAGTCAGTTCCAGTCTGCTGTCTGACACTCTTTCGACCAGGCACTCTCCCGTTTCTTCATTGATTACCCCGGCACCTTCAAAAGCCACAGCGGTAACAACAAACAGGTACAGAATCATCGATATTGTCTTCATAACTCCTCCGTTCTCAATTCGGAAATCATCTCTATCATAGTTCCGTTGATCAGTGAATTGCGGGACAGCAAACAGGACCCTATCATCTTAATACACGTGCTCTTATATGAATAGATAGGATATCCAGCATAAATCAACTTGATATTCATACAGGACCAGTCTCCAGCAGTTAAAGGGCAAGACCTTCCTATACGAGTAGCTCACCTGTCAGATTTTGCATATCTATCAATGTAAGAAAAAGATATTAACTAATCTATCCCTGTCAACAAGTGGAGATGTTCGCAGGTATCTCGGGAGGAAATGTCAGCCTAGTAATAGGAAAGTTGATTCCTGACCAT
>JAUVUL010000294.1 GCA_030600975.1 Candidatus Aegiribacteria sp. | reverse complement strand
GGTGATTAACCCGGGCCTTACCCTCCGTTTCAGCAGTTGAGCCTGTCTCTCGGATAAGTTCTACGATGAATCCTCTATTCTCAAGATATCCGGCAAGCTTTTCGACTTCATCGGACAGTTCTGTGGGTTTCCCTTCAGCCGTCAGGGGAAGACCAAGAATAATCCTGCCGGTCCCGTTTTCATTCTGAATATGCTTCAATCTGTCCGTAATGCTATCCCATGTGGTTTCGATCAGCGGAGGAAGGGGCAGGACAATACCGACAAGGCAGATGGCGAATCCGGTTCTCTTTCTGCCGTAATCCACTCCTATTTCATTCATCTCAGAAATCCCTCTTTACAAGGCTTCTATATCCTGTCCGCAAGAATACGAAAACTACGCATACCGTCAATACAGCAAGGAAGATCAGGGCCTGGCTCAGCGGTCTTGTATGTACCTGAACAGATGCTGCGATGATAAATGACCTTCGCAGAGTCAATCCCAGGATCATTATGGATACCAGGACATATCCCATAGATGCAAAAGCTGCTATTATACCGCCCTGGCCGCTGGCAATGTTCGCTGCGCTTCCCTTTTCGAATCTCGGAAATACCGCACCAAGTCCTACGTTTATGCTTACAAGAGCGATACACATGAGCGAAAGGGAAACGGTGGACATACCTACCAGTATCCATCCCGCGCCTATGCGCAATGTAGACCATATACCCACTCCCACAATGAACGGCAATATGAATATGAAAGATTCTATCCATTTGGTCCCGATAAGCAGCCTTCTACCCCTGGGAAGCTGAAGAATGTAACTCAGACCGGGTCCTTCAAGACTTATGGAGGGGAATGTGAACCTCACAAGAAGGGTTGCGGTAACAAAGCAGGAGAACGAGAAATTCAGGTATACGACAATCGTGCGCCAGAATGTATTACCTATAACTGTGTGAAACCGATTGATGTTCAGTGCGTAAACGAGAAACAGCCCTGTAAGAAGCAGCAGCTGGCTCCATTGCACAGGGTCTCTTAAGAAAAGTAGAATATCCTTCTGCAGCATGGTTCCGAACCGTCTGCCGGAACGAAAAAAAAGCCTGCTGCTCCTCCTTCGGCAGGATGTGGATGATACTTTTGAATAACTCCTTCGGAATCCCGGACATATCATGATGCAGGCAAGGGAACAGGCCAGGGCTGCTTCAATCAGAAGGCTTCCAATACATCCCAGGGCTGCAGGCCATGCCCCGCTGTCTATGGAAGAGATCGTATTACCGAAAATCGTATGAGGCCATAGTTCACCGCCGGCCACCGGCAGCTCTGCAACGAACCTTTGTACAGCATCGAGGGCTGAATTCTCTTCAGCGATCATACCTTCGGGTCCTGAATTTTGCAGTATTACGAATATCCCCGCGGCAACCAGCAAGCCCAGGAAACCTGCTGTCTTCCATAAACGGCCGCTGCGCTGGTTGAACCTGATGGCAACTCCCAGAAGAATCGTCCCGGACGATAACCAGATAGCAATAAGAAATGGAAATAGAAGCAAAGAAACAACTGTAGCAGCTAGACTGATTTCAAGGGATATGCAGAAGGCGGCTACTATTGGGATTCCCAGAAGCAGGGTCGCCCAGCCTGCATTGAACCAGCTCTCCAGCATGCGGTAGAATGCTGTAAATCTGTCCTTCATCGGCATTGTAAGCAGAAATGAAGTCTCCCAGGATCTGAAAACAACGGAAACTCCGCTGATGAAAGATGATATTCCTATGAAAACCCCAAATGACATGAAGGTCATCGCCAGAAGCCTCCTTGCCAGAGCAGTTCCGAATCCGGTGAATGCCTCCTCAAGACCGTAGATGTACGTGAAGAGAAAACGAAAGAGAAGAAATATACCGGATACAAGAACAGCAATGGTTATTACTCCAGCAATGAGCTTCAGCTTGTTGTTCTGCCATTCGGAAACCACTGCCCCCCTCAGACTGGCAGCTTTGATGCGATAGAAAGGACCTATTTTTGAACTCATAATGAAAAGATACCAGATGATACCCGCATTTCATAGTCCGGATGGACACTTTATTCCTGCCGGGATAGATTACGGTAGTTTGAAAGGAGCATGATATGAAATGCCCTAACTGCGGAGCGCAAATAGGAAAATTCGATAGTGAGACCTATATATGCAAATACTGCAGATCAACATTCCATGCCAGAGAATTCGATCCGGGCTGGAACGAAGATCAGGATACCTCCGATGTCAGGGAAATCCACCATTACCATCACCAGGAAGCACCTGACAAACTATCCATGGGGATGGGGTGCCTCTGTTTTTTCTTCTTTCCCCTGGGCTGGATCATCTACTTCATTTACAGAGACTCCTCCCCCCGAAAAGCCAGGGCTGCGATGATTATCGCGGCTGTGATGACTGTACTCTTACTAATCGGAATAGTATCGGGAGACGGTACTGCAGGATAATGAAAAGGGACGGAGGTAATTAGAATTTCTAATTACCTCCGTCCCTATTTACCGTCCCTAATTATCAGAGGCGGGTGTCCGGGCCTATATCGTTAAGGAATGCTACCAGAAGATCAATTGCGCATTCAACATCATGCCTGTTGATGACAGCTACAGGGCTGTGACCATACCTGGTGGGAATTGAGAGACATGTGGAATGGGCTCCAGGACTGAATTTCTGCATACTGGACGTGTCAGTACCTCCACGGACTAGAATCTCCATCTGATAATCTATCCCGTTCTTCTCGGCCAGTTTCCTCATATACTCCACAAGGGATGTTGAGCAAATAACACTGGAATCCATCTGCTTGATGGTTACACCTTTTCCCAGCTCAGCGATCTTCATTCTGGCGGGGAATCCCGGGGTATCTCCCGAGCCTGTAATATCCACAGCTATTCCTATATCAGGTTTTACTGTCTGGGCGGCAACAGTGGAACCGCGGAGCCCGACTTCCTCCTGGGCTGTACCCACAGCGTAGACATCGATAGAGGGATTATCGTACTTTTTCATCGCTTCAATGATAATGAATGCCCCTACTCTGTCATCGAACGCTTTTGCGACGAAACAGTTACCCAGTTCGTTGAAATCTGTATCCATCGATACCCAGTCACCACGGCTGACCTTCTCCGATACTTCATCGCAGGGTAGTCCGAAATCCAGGTAGAGCTTGTCATATTTGGGAGATGTATCGCGCAATTTCTGCGTTAGTTCATACATTCTATGCATAACCGCCCGTATGATGCCGCTGTTCCTCGTATGCACCCTGACAGTATGGCCAAGGATATTGGCTGGATCCCATCCTCCAACAGGAACCACTGAAGCGAATCCCTGATCATCAAGATTGTGGACCAGGAAACCGATCTCATCAATATGCCCGGCCAGCATGACCTTGAGCCTTGAATCGCCGAGGGTTCCCGACTTGAACGCAATAATATTCTTCATTGCATCGGTAGTAAAACTGTCCGCATGATCCTCAAGGGCATCCCTGAATATCGATACAACACTATCCTCATGGCCTGAGATACCATCAGCTTCGCAGAGTTTCCTGAGAAGATCCATCAAATCAACATCCTTTCAAATAATTCCGGCAGTTATATCTGGAAACAATTTATTCAGCCTGAATCCAGGTGAATCCAGCCGCATCCATCCAACTGGTGGAAGACTGCCCGGCAAAATCAATATCTTCTATTACGCTTCTTGCAGCATCAGGAGGCGAAAAACCATTCTCCAGCATCTGATTGAAATAGAATATCTCTATCATGCCGCTGGCCCCCCAGTCGACACTGCGCGAATATCCCGAGACGATGAAATCATCCGG
>JAUVUL010000064.1 GCA_030600975.1 Candidatus Aegiribacteria sp. | reverse complement strand
GAAGCTGAAGCTGCGCGATGGTCCTGCCCGGAATGCGGCAACCGCTTTGGCTGGTACTCCGAGACCTGCGATGAATGCGGGGGAAAACTCTACAATGCTGTTTCGGAAGAGGGAGAGCTCAGGGTTTAAAACAGGACTTCAACCAATTCTTCACCTGAAACTGATGATTCCCAGCACCGATTCCGGAGGCGGGGTCTCCCCCGCTCCAAAATCCTAGTTCATCTCGAATGTGATCTGTACTTTAAGCGTAACCGATTGAGCACCCGGAGATATGCTGGGTGCAGATATCTCTGAGGCGAAATCAGCGCATAAAGTGGTGGAGCCACCAACCGGATAGTAGTCGATCCACTCATTGATGTAAGTAGCATTACCGACTTCCATGCCGAGTTCCCCGGCAAGCTGTTCCGCAATTCTGCTGGCATCGGCTACTGCCTGGGCTCTGGCTTCATCCATGAGCGCTTCCGTGTCCTCGACCTTGAATGTGACGCTTCTGATTGTGTTCGAACCGGCGCCTACAAGTGCTGCAAGCACATCACCGACATTCTCAAGATCTCTGATGTCAACCTGAGCGAAGTGAGAGACATGATAGAATGACTCACCGGTATACTCGTATGTGTTGTAGTCGTACTCTTCTTCCACCCACAGGTTGTAGGAAACCGTTTTCATGTCCGATTCCCTGATGCCATACTCCGATGCTGCGGTAAAAGCTGCATCCATCATTTCTGCTGCCTGATTCACCGCTTCTGCCGGATCCTTTTCGGTTATATCCACTCCGAATTCGATGGAAGCCACATCAGGCTCCGCGTAGGCGGTACCGGTTCCGGTTACGTTCAAAGAACCTGGATAATCATATTCATCGCTGTCACCACATCCTGCAAAGAACACAGCAAGCAGCAGTACGGCAATAGTTTTCGTGAAAAAAGCGCTCATCTCACCCTCCTGTTCTCTGTCACATTTGAAAGTTGTACAAACAGGAGAGTTATTTATTCCCCTGGAAGTATCCCGCACCGATGCTAGTGGATCATGTAAAACAGCTCAAGCAGCTCCTCTGGCGTGTAGACGTAATTATACGCTTCAGGGCCTTCGGGAGTGAACTCCACAACTTCATCGGGATAGGCAGTAGAAGCAGAACTTTGAAGAAGTTCACCGCTTGAATACCACCAGTGATACTCGGTATCATTACCGTCCCAGTCGTGGGACGAAACGTACTGAAACACCACCTCCTCAATCCCATGATCCCAGGTCGGCTCAGGCTCGAAATAAAGAACTTCCCCGTATTCCCGGCGGGATGCGTATTTCCCGGTCCATGTGACCAGAACAAGCCACACATAACCACCTTCACTGCCCCAGTAGAATGTAATGTTCTCCTGATAAGTCCCTATGGCTGGATAAATGCCATTCTCAGTGTTAATGGATATCTCGGTTCTGTACAGGCCGTACTCATCATCAAGATGTTCCTTAACTTCGTTGTAATATTCACTGATCTGCGTGATCTCGTCTGTCTGTGCCGTAACCACCTGAGCGATAACAAGCAATGCGATTAAAATTACTGTCATACTTCCTCCAAACAACGAGAGACAGTTGCTTCTTTACATTTCATTAATTGAATTCATTATTCAAGGCTTCATTTCCCTGCTACAGATGATACGCATAGTCATATGAAGATATCATCAAATATCTTGAACTGAAAAGACGAATTCTTATCGCAGGTTATTTTTTCAATTGTGTTTCTGATTGTTTCCAGAAAAGCGCTGAACTGCTCAGCAAGCCCTGATTAATCACTGATATTCATCTAACTTGAAAACCAGATCCAGCCTTCCTGTCTGGCTACGCTAAGATCTGAGGGTTCATGACATCGTTTCTCAAGGAAATCAGCTCCTGCAAGCACACACAATGCTGCGTCCAGCATATGATTATCCGATTTCTCAATAATATCTATCGATTCAAGGCCGAAATCAGTTGCGAGAATTGGCAGGAGAATATCGGACTTGGTCTTGAAGTTCAGTTTAGTGCTCTCACCGATTCTTCCGACTATGGTTGCAGCGGGATAAACCTCAATAACACCTGAGCTTTCGATCGGACCCTGCTTCCATAACATCGGTATATCTCTGCGCAGGACAACTCGCAGAGTAGAAAGCAGTTCAAGAGCTGCATGCGCGGTCCTGGCTATCAGAGAAGCTCCCACTTCGAAAGGTCTTTTCTGAATTGTCTTCTCAATGAATCTACTGGTATCTCTGTTAAACAAATCCTTGGCCATAACTCCAAGGAAATCGCCGGCTCTGTGCTTTGGAAGGAGTTCCCGCATTTTGTTCGGCCAACCCAGAGGCGCGTCAATGCAGAACAATACGGGTTCATCGGTCCCTATCCAATCCTGGCATTGCTTCACCAATGGATACCACCTGTAATCAGGTAGAGTGCTGTAATCCTCTATGGTTCCTGCATTTAAACATGATATCAGATCAATACGTCTGTTTTGATACCTGGCATAGACAAGACCGGTTTTGGCGGGTTGCGTAGCGCAGTCGATACCTATTATGGAGATACTGTCTTCAGTAGTCATATGTTTTACCGCTTCTCATCTCAGTTACATCTCCGAAAAGATAATAACTTTCTGGCTCACTCAGAACCCCTGATTATGATCAGGAAGATTAGGATGCTTCCATCCTTCTCATGTAACCTGATTGTTGCCGGAAATAATCCAGGAAGTGGAAGGGTGTCGAGCCTGTTGTGCCGGTAGTACTCCATATCACATAATACCTGATGCTAAGGGAGTTGACATGGAGAATTTCCTCTCACTTGCGGACACAGCGAGATGTCTCGGCATGAGCCTCAAGGAGGCATCGAGGGAAATCGGCAGGGCCGGCCTGAAAACGGTTCTATGCCAGGGCAGAAAGTGTTACCTCCGCGGTGACATCATCGACTGGCTCACCAGGGAGTTCGGCAGCCTAGCGACGGACAGGCTCGTCGCTGCGGAGCAGTCGAACGCCGAGATGGTTGGGATCGACCCCTCAGTCCTTCTCGTAACAGAAATGCTGTTCGGCAAAATAATCCTGCCCTGCCGAGTGGGCACAGCTGCCAGCATGCTTCGAACCATCGCCTCGGAAGCCTGCCGGACAGGGGCACTCTACGATGAGAAGGCTCTTCTGGAACAGCTGATTCTTCGTGAGAAAACAAATTCAACCGCGCTCAGGTGCGGAGTAGCGCTCACTCACCCGCTGGATGTGTCGAAACTCTATGTTGAACATAGCCTGCTGATGCTTTTCAGGCCTCCCCATCCGCTTCCTTTCGGCGAGGAGAGCGGAAGGCTCACCGCCCTTTACCTCCTGCTGGTGTTTCCAATAGCCAATGAGCACCTGCACATTCTGGCAAGGCTGAACAGGATGCTGAGGTCAAAGGATTTCATAGAAGATCTACTCTTGGCACAGGATCATGAGGAGATGTTCGAAACCATCGAAAAGAGGGAAACGGAGCTTCGTGATAAACTCTGACCTTTAGCCCAAACCCATGGCAGGAGAAATGCATATCTCCTTTAGGTCAAAGACAATCCTCCAGGGAATAACTGACGGTGAGTGAAACGATGAAGGGTTCTATGAACCGATCTTGTAAGCGGACTCTACCCCTTCGATCTTTCAGACTCCACCGTCTTTGACGTACCTGACAAGCGGACTTGCAGAAGCCACTTATAAATAGTGGTACGCTAACTCACACAGGAGCCTCTCTTATCTTCTGAAACAACCTTTCTTCCAGCTCAGAATGGTCGTTACTACGGTCACTCCGGCAGCCGCTATAAGGGTGGCGACAAGCTGCGGTGTAGATATTCCGATAAGAGCGAGGATGGCAAGTATTATCGCCCCAATACCCGAACCTGCTGGCAGTGCCCGAAGCAATTGGCACTGCCTGGGCCGGCACTTTTTAACCCAGAGTTTAACCGCACCAATCAACAGGATAACAATCGGTATTCCTATCAAGGCAGTCAAACCACCAGCTAATGCTCCAATGTCGACCACAAGCATTGCTATCAGCAGGACATTGGCAAGGCAAAGAATAAAGCAGTTCCTGGAGGCTTCTCGCCACTGTCCGGAAGGAGATGGCGCCACCTTACTAGAATCACCCCCAAGCGCATCAACTCGATCGACAACTTGCTTGACATACCTGTTGAAAACGGGTAACCAATGATCGTTCGCCGGGATTGCGCGTTCGATCCAGCGGAGATTTGAAAGCAACCGCTGTTGCCCTGGCAATATTTCGGTCTTCTCCAGAACCGGAATAGTTATCTGGAAAGATCCAACAATGCGTCTGCAACGGGATCGGGATTCTTCAAGCCGGTGAGTTATTATGATAGGTTGCTGTCCGCCTGTCACCTGTCGAACGACAATCTTGAATACCTGTCCCTTTTCAACACCTTCGGGCAGATCCACCGTCAACATGCCGGGAAAAGATCCATCCGAAAAAGGAATTGGCAGGTAAGTGATGCCGCCTGTATCAGTTTTCAGGGTATGTCCGTCGATACGGACCAGTTTGTGAGTTCGATATTTCTCTGTGGCCAGCAGTAGAATGTCGTTTGCATCAAAACCGGGCAAATAGAAGGTTGCCACACTTCCTGCGGGGACATTTCCCCAGTCAATCATCAACTCATCGTGTTCCACTTTTGACTTGGAAGGTCGTATTTCAAACGTCTGCGGAATACGACGCGAGAAGTTCAATCCTGGATTCGCCGACTCCACGATAGCGATATTCCGCTGTGCAAGTTTGTCTGATGTGGAGGGCGTCGAGCCATTTGGAATGGGGGCCGGATTAAATGCTATCTCAGAGACAATGCATTGGTGTTCGTTGCGGATATGATCCTGTATGCTAATTCTGTCCGATGTGTATGGTCCATCCACCGGAGATGGATAGATTGGAAACTGCGGCTGTGTCTGATTGATATCCAACCAGCATCCATAATATCGAACCACTTCAGAACCGTTTGAATCCGCGGGGATCGTCTGCACGTTGGGAGCATCGGTCTGCGAGGTCAAGCTTACCGCGGCAGAGTTGATTCGGGGCGAAGAGAAACAGGGAATGGACGTAAGCCGGCCATTATCGATTCCGGGTAACGGGATGATATCGCCGCCGACTTCATGACGACGGTAGCCGGTAGTCTGATCATACGCGACCGACGTGGTGGCCCACGGGAAGAGGCGGAAGAAGACGCGCACATCTGTGGCCGGTGCGACCAGGGACAGATAACGAACCTTTGCTATTGCGAAGTTGTATACGGCAATACCGCCTACCGTCTGTGAAATCTCCAGGCGCGAGGTCTGCTGGTTCACCGAAATGTCACTCTCAAAGGTTTGCCCTCCCGCGCTGTTGCTGTTCAGGTTGGCAATGACCTGGGTGATAAAGGCGGATGGATCGGAACCCATGTTGACGGCGAATTTCGACTGCCCTTGTTTTATCTGGAATACACGGAGATCCGTGCTGAGCCAGGAGGTTTCACCATCGATTTCAAAGGGATTGGGCTGTTTGATGAGGTAAATGGTTGCGCTGCTCGATACGGTCATAATTGACGCGGACAGTGTCACTGATTCAATATCACCAGTGAATCCGAATCCGTTTGTCCCTGTGAAGACAATGTTATATGTCCAGGTTAACCTCTGCCGACGTTTCAGATGAGTTGGGTCTTCCACGTCCAGTGCAAAAGCATTCGCCGTCATCTGTGCGATTACAGGCGTCATCGAGAGCGTGGGCTTGATATTCGGTACTCCAACCAGCGTTGAAGCTGTAACACCGATTTCATGAGGCGAAAAGCCGTCGACTATCACATAAAACGAAGCAGCAATCTCAGCCGGGTTCGAAACGACAAGCATCGCGTCGATCTCACTCTCAGAGAAAGTACTCCGGTCGACGATGAAGTGGCAGGACTTCACTATCGGACATACATAGGGCGGAGGACCATAGTCCACGCAATCCTGCTGCAGGTATGTACATTTGAGCTCCAGGTAGTAGTTCGTTAAGGAAAAAGTCGGGTCAGGTGTGGTGAGATCCGACCAGAATGGCTCCCATGTGGTATACTCGAGATTGGCACTCGGATCGCTCTGCAAGGCTTTCCATGCCGCCACCGTTACCGGTGCGGTGCACAGCGATGGGTCTATGACATATTTCTCCGGCGGACCGTTTGAGGTCGTAACCATAAGCGTGGGCGCCACATGCCATCCCCAGTCAACACAGCAGTTATGAACATTTGAAGTGTCAACGTGCAGATTACCAAAGATCCAGACCTTTTCGGGATCTTCGCCTTCATCCATCATCAGCCGGCACATCTCGTGCGCTCTGGCGTAGCAGCCGTCATAGGCATGCAAAAATGGAATGCAGTGCGGGTAAGTGCTGCAAGATGCATTGCACGCATCGCAGAACTTGGAGTTCATTAAATCAAACAGTTCCTGGGCCCGTTGCGGTGATACGGGAGGATCAGGTTGGGGTGGAGAGAGTGGACCCGGCGTCTCCACCCCGGGCGGCTTTGAGAACGGTCTGACATCGATGATCTCAAAGTCATGCTGCGTTGCGGTTACGAGTATCTCGATTTCATCGTCCTTCGCGTTCCTCAGTGCATCCAGCATTTCCTGGAAGTCAGGATTCTCGCGCCTGAGATAGTACCGGGCCGCCGATGTATAGAATACGATATAGGCATCATCTTCCCCCTGCTGCGTGATGGACATCACTCGCGAAGGTTGCGGCAGCAGAAGCTGTGTAAGGACACCGGTCTCAGGGTCAATCTCTACATACACCGGCCTGGTGTTCCTCCGCTGGAGATCAAGGAGACTAGCCCAAAAAACAGCGTGGGGGTTATCCATATCCAAAATGCCAGTACGCCCTGCTTCGAAGCGCACTGTCACTTGCTTGGGCAGCTCCTCTGCCGGTTTGCCTTTCCATTCTTCTCTGGTTGGGACGATACTATGGACAGCATCTATCAATACGATTTGATCATGCATAGTGAAGCCTCCATCGATATTCCACTGTTCGGTCTACTGTGTGTTTCCATATACAATATATCTCTTCCCCGCACTTCAATATTTCCATTATAAACTGATGATACCACCCGAGACGCACACCGGTCAATATTACTGCCGGTGAATTTACGCGGATACTTCAATAACCCGCAAGCTTTCACCTATCCCACGCCCTTAACTCATGGTATCCCTCCCACTCCTGCCCGATGATACTGCTCGAAGCCAAAGCAGTGGGGCTTAATGCTGTTGAGAAAATGTACCTGCACCATCTCTTTCAGATGAAATAAAATGGAATAAGTGGATGTATTATTGTACAGAAGCTGTTCTCAGAAAAAATTCAGTATTCCCAAACCAGAACAGCCTCCGGAATGAAAACTCCGGTTGGTCTTCAACGGGGGGAAGAACTGGCAGTCTGCAGGATGACAAGAATAGTAAGGCTGGAAGATTATGAAGATTTACTGTACAATAGCAATGACAGCTCTGCTCAATCTGTTTACCTCGACAGTTCTAGCATCGATCATCGAGTTCAAGGAACTGGACATTGACTTCACAGCTAGTTCTGATGCAGCGGTCAAGGCCACCTGGTCGGAACCGGATATACTGACCATCACCGCAAACGGTCTGGGATGGGATGGGGAACCAGCATCCGTGCGGGACGGATGGCTAGATACAGTACCTATACCTCTGAGGCTTTCATGGCGACCGGCTTTGGTAATCTCTGTTCGCGTCAGCGTCGATCCAGGAATGGAAGAAACAGGGCGGGGCAGCGGTCAAATAACG
>JAUVUL010000215.1 GCA_030600975.1 Candidatus Aegiribacteria sp. | reverse complement strand
TTCAAATTGTTCAAAAGGAACAGTACTCCGACAATGATAAAGATCGCTCCGCTGAAACCATGCCGTGTTTCACCGGGTCTGGAGATGTGACTTAAGCCGATTAGAATAAGCGCGACAGGCCAGAAATCCCACAAGTTTATTCTGATATCAACGCCCAGATTTTCAAGCAGAAGAAGAATACCTGCGCAAATGACAACCAGCCCAATAATCACTTTTAGATCAAGATTAATTCTTACTTTTCCCCCCATTTTTTCCTCCAAAGGTTAAATATCTACCTCAAGTTGCCGGGAAACCTGTCTTTCTGTTACGATACTTCGTTAAGAAGCTTGTGGTGAACTGCAAGTTACCGGTAGGGCAGGTCTCAACACAGATGCCACACCCCACACAGTTTATAGATCTTACCGACTCACCTGCCCTTGCCTTGCTCATGATGTCAATCGACATTTTACAAACGTCATTACATAATCCACAGCTGTTACACTTCGTAAGTCCGGTAGTTATCTGCTGTCCCGCGATTCTTCCAATAACACCAAGCAGGGTGCCGGCCGGGCAATAGTAGCAGTAAGCCCTTGCTCCGACGAATAACATGAAAAATATCATCAGGTACAATTCAAAGAACAGATATTTCATTCTTTCAATTGCAATTAATATCTTCACGGGAATAATCACTGTACCTGTAAAGAAATATATCCCCCAGGCAACCATCATGGCCAGACAGATGACAATCATAAATATTTGAAACACAAAGAGGACTGTTCGCACCTTTGGATTGACCACCTTGGATCGAGGGCGTTCTTTATTATGAGGGATCAAGGGCAATGCTTCGCCAAATGCCTCTGCATGGGCACCGACAAATGTGCATAACATGCTGCACTGCCAGCGTCTTCCCAGGAATATTGTCCCGACAAATACGATTAATTGATATATGTAAAAAACACAGAGTGTAGTAACAACTCCATTCCAGCCAACGATTTTAGTCAGGGAAACGGTCAGGTGAGAACCTGTTATCGGTGCTTGAAATGGAAGAGATGCCCAGGGAAATGGCATTAAAGCTACATAGAATTCTGTAAATCGCAGTATGAATGGCAGGATTAAGTATAAGAATAAAAACGAAATGGAGAAACTGGCAAAACTGATCAACCTGAATCTGGATATCTTTCCTCTTGAGATTTTAACATACCTGATAGTTAAATAGAACCCGATAATCGTGGTTATCGATCGAATCCCGTTCTCAAAAATAATAAAGATCCACTCAATGATTTCTTTAACTTCCGGGCTTGCGTTCTTCCTCACGACGCCCATTAAGAATCCTGCTATCAAACCTGATATGATAAAAAAGTAAATAGTATATCGTAATAATTTGATATAGTGCTGTGATTCTGCCTGCTTATCCGTTTTACCCATCTGTTCCCTGTTCAATAGTTGTACAATCTGACAGAGTTTTTCCTGTTATCAGGGAAAGGATTGATTCAATGCAATCAGTCTACTCAAATCCAAGCACTGTCGAGCACCATGCGAATGATTCAGCTCTTGACGGATCCTCATTCTTGAAGATAACGGCGTAATCGCTGAGTATCGATTGAAGCATATCCTTATCAATGTACCAGGAGAACTGGGTTTCCCGAAAGTGTTCCCCGGATTCAAATGCATTGTACCAATTTTCAATACCAGTGGTAAACTCAAGCACAGAACGAGCTGCTTCGTAACACTGCACCGCGTCCTGAATGTTTCCTTCCTGTAAAGCTGCCATGGAAGCGGCATGAGCCGAAATCAGGAACTTGCAGGACATCTCCTCGTTGATATAGTACCTTGCCGGATACATGACATTATCCAGGGTTTCAGCGGCCAGTCCGATTTCACCAGTTTCGAGGAGTGAGTCTACCAGCGACAGTTGATCATCTGAATAATCCTCAGACGTCGTATCAACAGCAACAAGTACCAAAGTCTCCGGATTCCATCTGTAGGATACTACGTTAGTCGACATGCTGAAAGGATATTGAGAGGCTACTACTACAAGATCTTCCTCCTCATCGAACCAGGAATAGGTCTTAACCGGATTCATGTACATATCGAAGAAAGTTAAACCAAAGTACAGTGTATCTTCCCCGTACCCGATCAATGCAAGATCAGGTCCATCCGTCGGTTCACCCACAATAAGAAGGTCAAGACTGTACAGTCCTTCAGGCAGCAGTTCCACGGGAAAATCCTGAACGTTTATTACATCGGAACCGCCTTTCCTGATCTTCCATTCCTCCAGATAGAAGCTGGAATCGTCGGCAATGGATGGTGATACATGAAGCAGCAGTATTGTCAGTAAAGAGAAGCTGAACAATGATGAACAGAGTATTCTATTCATAAGAACTCCTTCCAGGGATTACCTGAAACAATACTGAAAGAAGCGCGGGGATTCAAGGTAGTGCGATACTGTAATTATCATGTACAATACTGCTACGAAGTTAACCGATACCGGAGTCAATCCCCTTGATTACTGAGTGTGGAGTAATGTCATTATTCCATAAGAACAGTATCGTACCAGAGGCGGTATTCTCTTCCTCTGAAGATTTTCCTCTCCTCTTCCATCAGGCCGGCATACTGATAATTCTGTGATTCGGGAGCTTCCGGGCCGACATACCTTCGATGCAGCACCTGTCTGCCGTCTGAACTGTAGAAACTTTCAGCCGGTGTACCATTCTCACACCCCCAGAATACTGCCAGAGAGCGTCCGTACCGCTTTTCCCCGATTGTCAGATCTACGACACGGGCGCTGTAATCTTTGTTTTCTCCGCATGAATATGAAGAAGGGAACAGTTCTTCCCCTTCTTTCATGAACCTTGTCCGGGGGTAAGTTGCATCTGCCGTTACTCTCATAACCCAATCGAACCCCTGATCGGTGACGTTGAAGTAATCAAGAATATTCGGTTCGGGAGGCTCGCAGTCGGAATGTTCAATAAGTACTTCATAGCATTCTCTATCCTGGATATTTACCTTTCGAACTACCTGTGTCTGAACGATCTGTGTTAGAATGCCACCGGGGTAGTCGAAAAAGTGACATACTTCCAGGTGACCGGTTTTAAGAACCGTTCCGAAGTAAAGCCCCGGTCCTGTAGTGTTAACTTCCATTTCCTCATCAGGGAGTTCCTCTATCCTGATATCCGGCACTAGTTTCACCGGCTCCGCACTTCTTCCTATTCTGGACATACTCAATACCTCTTTCTTCATTTTCGCCCTGCTCTCCCAGAGACGGCGTTTTACCGTGCCCAGGGGAATGCGGAGTCGCCGGGCAACCTGGTTCTGAGAATAACTGGAGAGGTAAGTCAGACGTGCGGTTTCCCGCAGCTTCGAGGACAGTCTGGACAGGGCCAATAGAGCCAGTTCCGTTTGAGAATCGGTATCATCGATGCTCAAATCCGCGGCAACACTGTACTCATCAATGACATGATGCTCATCCAGATCAACAAACCTGGGATCTCTGCTGAGCCGGTTACGGGCTATATTCCTGGCGATCTGTCGTACCCAGCCACCGAAATTGTAGGGTGTCCTCAGGGTTGATAACTTCAGAAAACCTCTTAGAAAGGCTTCCTGAGCGACATCCTCTGCATCATGAATGTTGCCCAATAAACCGGTCAATTCCGCTACTATCCCCGTCTGGCAGCGCCTTACCAGATCGTTGAAAGCAAATATATCACCGGCTTGAGCCGCTCTTACCAGTTTCGTGTCTGATTGTTTCTCCATCATTTCCCTCCGCATTACACTCTATTAACCCATGAATGTTTCAAAGGTTCGGTTTGATTCGCGGATGATGATAATCCTGTGCAACTGGAGAAATAGCCTGTCCACCGGAATATGAACCTGACTGAGATGGTTCCCTGGAGTTACAGGAATGGTTTACATTACATAGAATACATCCAGTAGTACTGGATACACCGATAGAAAATATAACTACATTCGATTGAGAGAGTCAGGAATAATCAGATCTCTGATTTGCACTCTTGTGTTCGTTTTAATCATACTCGGAGGGGTAAGTGAGTCGCGAAAGGTTTCGAAACCTTGGTGAAAGGGTACATCATGGATACAGGATTAAATGAAGCAAGCAGATGGCGGAAGGAACTTGCACGCGAGCTTTCCATTTACTACTCCAGTCATCCCGAGGTGAGAATGGTCTGCCTGGGGGGGTCGCCCACCAAAGGGATTTCAGATGCCTATTCCGATCTCGATATCGTAGTTTACTGGAACGAGCTGGACGAGGATTGGATTAAGTCAGAGCCTCTCAAGAAGGCCATAGGCCTCGAGCGAACAGATCTGTTGAGCATGGCTCCGGGATCCTTTATTGAGAGTTATCACCTTGATGGCCTCAAAGTAGACTTCGGGCACGGGACGATGGAGATGTGGGAGCAGTGGACTTCCGCACTTCTGGAGGAATTGAACGCGGATCCGGGTTTGATTGGAATGGTCGGTGGATTCCTCAATAGTATTCCGTTCTATGGGGAAGAGCTGTGCAACGAGTGGAAGGATCGACTCAGGGACTATCCTGATGATCTCGCGAAGGAAGTAATTAAGAGGAACATCGGGTTCTACGTGAGAGGATATCTCGTTCATCAATGCCTGGAGCGTGGAGACTATCTCTCATACCAGGATGGCATGTGCACGATGT
>JAUVUL010000141.1 GCA_030600975.1 Candidatus Aegiribacteria sp. | reverse complement strand
TTATAAATGTATTTTCTATAAATCAATGGTAATTTGGAATTATTGTGCGTTTGTAGAAGTACTATGTCTTGACATTACATAAGTAATACTCTACAATCTATTTGGGTTTGTTTCCACAGAGATGGGGTGAGCTTTGAAAGAAGTCCCTTCAGCTATTCTTATCACATCACTATCTTCTGTCCCAGCTCAGCAATCGGCAGAGCCGTGTTCACGCCACATTCAAGGAACCGGTCCGATTGAAATTGATGGATTTACTTATTATCTATTTTTCACTCAACTTGTAACATGATAATTCACAGTTAACAGGAGAGGAGCAGAATAGGCAGATAATCATATAGTGCTGTATGCAGGAAGTCATAAGAAAAGCGAGTCTGAGTTTGGATATGAGGACGATGTGAAGAATACCGGGATCAGTTTTATGGTTGGATACGGCTTCAACTTATAGAATAGTCCTGGACTGTCGAATTTTGCATGCAGCTTTTCTTTAAGTCGTTCCTTTACTTGGTTGATATGAATCCTATGCTGCTATTTCATTCGGACCATTCAGCCGAAGAAAGAACCTCCTCTGCACGATCACAGAAACAGCTGCAACACGGTTTGCCTGAATGATTCGTTATCCATATGGTAGATATAAGCAACCAGCAAAAGTCAGGATGCCAGTGTATTCCAGTACGTCTGATCTCTTGATCAGGCAAGGATGATAACATCACTGGCTGCTTCATGAGGATTAGTTGCGTTTCAAAGAAGCAGTATGTACAGATTTCCCTGGACACAAGTTTATACGCCGGGCACGTGGATAGAAGTTACTGACAGTTGTGATCTCTCCTGCCCGGGTTGCTTCAGGCAACAACTTGAGGGGCATCGTCCACTGGAGCTAATCAAGGAAGAAGTCCAGCTGTGCCAGAAACTTACTAACTGCGAGCGCATAGCTATCGCCGGAGGAGAGCCACTTATATATCCTGATCTCACTGAAGTTGTGGCCTTCATTGCAGAACAGGGCATGAAACCAGTGCTGATGACCAACGGTGAGAGTCTCTCTCCGGAATACGCTCGTGATCTGAAGGCTGCGTTGCTAGTGGTATGAAATCAGAATTTCTATCACTCCAATTCCTTGTTATGATAGACTTATAGATATGACTTCACTCGAACCTCGGACGTCCGTAGTCCGGGTAGGATAAGGGAGGATGATCATGCCGGTTGAAAGACTGAGGGAATTCCTCGACTCGAACGGTGTAAGGTACATTACAATCCGTCACTCCCCTGCGTTCACAGCCCAGGAGATTGCAGCTTCCGCTCATATCAAGGGGAGGGAGCTGGCCAAGACCGTGATGGTCAAAATCGACGGTAAGCTGGCCATGGCTGTCATCCCCGCTCAGCGGATGCTGGATCTCGATAAACTGAGCGATGCGACTGGAGGGGCGAAGGTGGAGATCGCGGTCGAGGAGGAATTCATCGAGGCCTTCCCGGGATGCGAACTCGGCGCCATGCCCCCCTTCGGGAACATCTACGGCATAGACGTGTTCGTGGCTCTCGAGCTTACAGAGGATGAGGAGATTGCGTTCAACGCGGGTTCACACAGCGAACTTGTCCGGCTTTCATATGCCGACTTCGAGTCGCTGGCGATGCCGAAGGTCGCGCCGCTCTCGCGTCCGGAATAGGCTTTTCAAGCAGCGGAACTGTTGCTCTTCTCACTCTCCTGAAGAAAGTCTGTTAATCAGCACCTGTTACTAATTCTGCTCTGGGGGAAGTGGGATTTCCCTTCAGGGAAACTTCGTTTTCCTTGAAACTCGGAGTACTACTCGAACCGGAATTATCTTATTAATGGCAGTGGGCAAAGGCAATCACACGAGATAGTGCCTTTTGCATAAAACCCTGCTTTTAATTTACTCTTTCGGTTAATTATGTTAAATTATTCCACTAGAATATTATACATATTTCACATAAGTTTGCGGAATTGCATAGATAGTCGAGTGAAGTACTGATTATGACAGCATCTCTGATGATATTCTCAGTCATTTGTACAATTACCATTGGAGATCGTAATACGTCACTTCTATATCCGTTCAGTTCTTGATGTGGACAGCTTCGCTACCAGGTGGTAGTGCTAGCGGAAGAAATAAATCAATCTCTCCTGATAGGCTCTCTTACCTTCGCTATGTTCGATTCCGGAGGTCCCGGGTCGACAACTTACTATGATTTCGAGATCCATATGGGATTGACAGACCAGGATACGCTGGGACCGATCTTCGATGACAATTACATCCCAGGAACCAAGACCGTGGCTATGGAGAGGAACTCTATGTTGGTATCCACAATGCCGGATCACGAAATCGAACTCGTGCTGGATTCCCCATTTAGCTACAATCTCGAAAATAACCTGCTCATAGAAGTAGCTTGGAACGGATGCTCAGAGGAAGGGGATGCAATCTTCTCCTGGAACTGGCCCACTACCGGGCGGAGAACCATCGTCGGTAAATTTGGTTCACCCGGGGCTACCATATTTCGAAACCTGGCGCCATGGCTCATTCTGGACTCACCGGCAGGTCTGCAGACCACGACCTGGGGTAGCATCAAGGCTCTCTTCTAGAAATTCGTACCACTTACGAATTAACCGGTATTTGTTACAATTTAATCTAATCATGACGGAGTATCTTGATCGATTATCGAGCTTTCCTCATAGAATCTTCGATAACACGATTAAATGCTTAATCATGTTGCGGAGTTCCGGCCACATCTTGAAAATTCCAGGATGGAAGAAATGTCCATCCAACCAGCACGATGAGGAAGCTTCAATAGCGATGATGTCCAGAACCGTCCCGGGCTTTATCAGGGCTCATTGGGTGTGGTCGCAGAGACCTCGTTGCTCCAGGCCTTCCCCCCCTCGAGATAACTTACGGTTAACAGAGCATAATATTAAGTAGTATTCCACTGTAAATCATCGTCAGTGTAGGTGGTATCGTCCTGCTCGCTGATAATGACGATACTGGTGGAGATGGTACTGTCAGTGGCGGTATTCTCGGTCAAGGATCTATAGACGATGTAGCAGTCGAATGTGTCTACATCCTCGGTTGATCTGGTCCATGAGAGAGAAATACTGTTCGTGGTGTCCGCTTCGGCAGTCAATAAGGAAGGATCGGGGGAGTAGAACGAGACCATGGCCGGGTCGCCACAGGAAAGCACTAGAAAAACAGCCACTGCCGCTGCCGCTGCTGCTGTAAACCTCATAGAAACCCCTTTCATCAGTGTCTTGAATATATATATCTACCTCTGTCAGCTCTGATCTGTTCCAACCATGCCGAAAGTGTACTTGTGAACACCACTTGGACTATCATTACCGATGCCACGGAAACTCACTTCAGCGACGCGAAGATCAGAACATTTACTGTTTCCCTTCGACTTGCTAGCCCGGATCCATCATAAGCGCTCGTAGCGAAGCGTTGTAGAAGGCTGTGGATACAAGGCTTGCGATCGCAGACTCCGGAGGCGTACTTGAACAGTACGTCGAGGACGGATGCGTGAGCATAACGCAGTATACGCAGTCATATGCATCGCTGCAGCAGAGTGTTTGTGATGGATCCGGGCTAGGCTCACTCAGGGTAAACTCACCATTTTGATCTCCGATCAAAGGTCCGAATCAACAACTTACCTACAGAAGTAAAAACCCCCATGAAGGGGGTATTCGCTTCTGTGGCGGGGCATCATGATAGATTATCGAACTATCATAGATGAATCAGACGAATGCTTTGTTAAAGTTTCGGAAGAGATTGAGAGTAATCATACTCTTGCATGATTATCAAGGAGTAGATTCAAGCCAACGTATACTAAAAAAAGCAATATGAAGATAATGGCAGTAGCGGTTGTGTACATGGCCCTTATTCTGGCGTGATCCACCGATGAAGACGGAAGTATCGGAAATACTGCTAATGATAAGGGAATCTTGTCTTACTTGATGAATCTTGAAGAGTTTGAAGAGCAAGTATCAGGGCAAAATAGCATACCCGAGCAAAACGAGGATCGAGTCGATAGCCTTTCGAGGATACAAATGGACTGTTCTCCTGAATGTATGTTTCGTCCAGTTCCGGATTATCCCGAGAGTGCAAGAACTGCTGGTATAGAAGGTGAAGTATTAATCAGCTTTTACATTGATACCACCGGAACTATAAAAGAAATAGAATTGCTTCAATCTAGTGATTATAGCATTCTGGATCAGGCTGCTCTTGATGCAGCATTCCGAAATAAATGTGGAGAATGGAATATTTCGGTAATCATGGGTTGCACTCCAAAATTATCATGATATATTTGGAATACACTCCATTAATACCGAAGGAGTATTATGAAGATAAGATACCTGCAAAGCGTTATAGAGCAAGACCTGAAAACTAAAATGGTTTTCCTTGCCGGTCCAAGGCAGGTTGGTAAAACTACACTTGCCAAGATGACAGCGAAGGGATACTCCCATCCGGTATATCTAAATTGGGATAATCCTGATCATAGGCAAAAGATAGCCAGAATGCACTGGAGTCCGGATGCAGATCTCCTAATTCTGGACGAAGTACATAAAAATCCGGACTGGAAAAATCTAGTAAAAGGGATTTGGGATACTAAAACAGATGATATGCATGTCCTTATTACTGGTAGCTCAAGGTTAAATATTTTCCGAAAGGGAGGAGATTCGCTCTCCGGGAGATACCATCTACACAGATTACATCCTTTTTCAGTTAAGGAATACTCACTGAACAGCTGTGATTCTTTTCAAATACAGCACGATATTCCACCAGAACTTGATTTCAGTGTAGAGGATGAAGACCTTGCACAACTTCTAGAATTCGGAGGTTTCCCTGAACCTCTGCTTGCATCAAATAAGCGACAGTGGCGAAGATGGAAACGAAACAGATTCGAGACTGTTATCCGGGAGGACATAAGAGATACATCCAGGGTGAACTTGATCACAAAACTGGAAACGATGGGACACTTGCTTAACGATCGGGTATGCTCTCCTCTCTCAATGAACTCTTTAGCCGGGGATCTGCAAGTCAGTCCGAAAACAGTCAAGAGTTGGCTGTCAGTATTCTGCGAAAACTACTTCTCCTATAAAGTACCTCCATATCATAAAAGCCTTCAAAGAGCCTTACGAAAAGAATCAAAGTACTATCTCTGGGACTGGTCAGTTCTTGAGGATCAAGTAAAACGGTTTGAGAACATGGTTGCTTCTCATCTTCTGAAATTCTGTCATTTCATTACCGATGAGTATGGTTATTCCGTAAAACTCTTCTACTTGAGAGACACCGATAAGCGGGAAGTAGATTTCCTGATGGTCTGGGAAAACAATCCCTGGTTTACCGTAGAGTGCAAAAGTAAGCCCGGAGGAAGACTAACACCTATTAAATACTTTTCTGATCGCCTTGGAGTTGCGAAGAGATATATGGTCGTTAGAGAAGATAGGATCGATTACTTAGAGCACAATTCCGGCATACGGGTTATATCAGCAAGTAGATTTCTGCGTGCTGCAAATTTTCGTCAGCATGGATTTGGAGATTTCGGCCAATTCAACGCGAGTGATTGTCTTAATTTCTGTTTGAGATACTTTTTCCTCTTCAAATGGATAAATTTCACCAAAAAAGTCGTTTTCGATAAGGTCCTTCTTTGTTTTTTCCCGGACCTTTTCATCCTTTTTCAAAGGATGGCGGGTGGTTTGTTCCAGGGCTCCGGAAACCACGAAACTCATATGAGTTTCCCGGTCACCGAATTTTTTCACCATGGTTTGTTCAGGAATATACCGGGGAGTCAGTTCATTCATAAAAGCGATAAGTTGCTCAAATGCCAGCCCGGCAAAAAAACGCTGCACCGGAACC
>JAUVUL010000382.1 GCA_030600975.1 Candidatus Aegiribacteria sp. | reverse complement strand
TGTATACGAAAAAAAGAGGACACAATGGCTCACGGAGCTAGCTGCATTCGATTCCACTTACGGACAGTATGAGTTTCGACGAAAGATCCTCGTTCAGCCCCTGGGAGGAGCAGGCTACCGACGGGGAGACCTGCAGGCCGTAGTAGGACGCAAGGTCTGCCTGGCTGTAACCTGCTTCCTCCAGGATCGGAAGGATGATCTTTCGCCGAAAATCATGCTGGTCGAAAGTGGAATCGAATTCAGCCAGCTCATCGGGCATATGTCTTATATTTTTCTCGAAAACAAGTTCCGTTTCCCTGAAAAGACCAAGCTTTGTTGATGTCCCTCCAGGGTTTAACGCGAGTATTAACCTTCCTGTATCAGCCATGACTACCTCCAGACACAACTACCCCAAGAGCAAGCGAGTTTAACTTTGTGCGTGCTTTATCAGAGCGGGAAAGCATAACCACGGGTGCGGCGGCTCCCGCGATAAGACCTCCTACTTCCGCGTCGGTCATATACATGATCCCCTTTACGAAGATATTCCCGCATGCGATATCCGGGGTTATCAGAACGTTGGCCCTCCCAGCCACTTCTCCATCCATTCCCTTTATTTCTGCTGATTCAGGATCCATTGCTCCATCCACGGCAACCGGACCCTCTACGATAAGCCCGGGAATCCCTTTTGCGGCTATGTCGGCGAACATGACGGTCTTTGGCATTTTCTCGTTCGGCACCTCTATAGCGGCAAGAAGGGCAACAAGAGGTTTTTCCGCACCGAGTTTCATAATAACACCCGCAGCATTGATAATTATCTGCCTGATCGCCTCCTCATCCGGATCTATGTTCATCCCTCCATCGGAGACAGCCACAAGCCTGTTCTGAAGAGGAGCATGCAATACAGCCACATGACTCAGTATCCTGCCGGTTCTGAGACCGGTTTCCTTATCGAGTAATGCCTTCTGAAACAACGAGGTTTTGAGCATTCCTTTCATTAAAATGCTTGCTTCTCCGGAGCGTACAAGTCTTACGGCTTCCTGTGCAGATTCATCAGGGTCTTCCGAGTTCAGGATTTCAATCCCGTCAGGTAATTTTCTTCCAAGTTCCTCGAGGGTATCTCTAACTCCTGCCAAAGGTCCTACTATCACAGCTGACGCTATGTCCTCTTCAAAGGCTGTAATCAGCGCCTCTATGGACGAAACATCATGTCCCATGGGTATAGCGACCCTGGCATCCGATATCCCCCTGGCTGCCTGCCTGATCTCACTGAAATTGTTTAACAAGTGAACCTCCCTGAAAGAATAAGACCCCAGATGCAGAATTCGTACAGATGATCAGTCAATGAAACTATTGGAGTAGCCTCGATCCAATCATATTTTGTATTATGTATACTCATCCAGCAGCAGCCAAGGTTACATTTTACTGTACGGCGGTAGATCATGAGTAAACAGTCGATTACAAATAACTTTGAGTTAGCATGGAGTACGGCTACTTCATTTCTTTTCGATTTCGATGGTGTGCTGGCTGACAGTGAGCCACTCTTTAGAAGATCATGGAACATGGCTCTTGAACCATGGTGTCATGAAATTTCATCAGAGGATTACTGGAAGTACTGGTCCTCTCTCGGTGAGGGTCTTGAGGGTGAGATCAGGAGGTGCGGGCTAAAGGGAATAGACATCCCACTTGCCAGAAAGAGACGTAAGGAGGTCTATGAAGGTTTTGTGAATGATGGTATGGTTCCTCTGTTTCCCCGTGCAGCCCAACTCCTTGAGATGCTCTCTTTAAAGAAGAACTCATCCTGGCGACCATTCTGTATTGCATCTAATACCCCTTGCAGCCTCATACGGAAAATCCTCATAAAAGGGGGAGCTCCTGTTCCTCTGATAGTTGGAGGTGACGGCCTTGAGAAAAAGCCTTCACCGGACATTTTCCTTCGGGCATCTTCGCTGCTTGCCGGCTGCCCGTCATCAACCCTTGTGTTCGAAGACTCATGGAAAGGAATAGCCGCTGCCGAAAGGGGTGGTTTCATTAGTGTTCTGGTGCTTAACAGTTACAACAGGGGACTTGAAATAAGAAGTGAATTCGTTATTGATGGAATTCAGCCGATTCTTGATCTTCTGACCGAGGGGAGTGTACTATGAATCTTATTCTGGAATCGCAGATATTTACATTACCGTACATCAGCTTTATCGCAGGTCTGCTGTTCTGTTTTCTTGGACGAAAAATGCTGGGAGTCATAGTCATACTTTTCGGATTTATCATAGGATACACCTGGGGAGCGGTTCTGCTGGCTGATATTATGGGCACGAATATCGCATCGAATCCATGGATACAGTGGGCGGCGAGCATCACGGGAGCCGCCCTGGGGCTTGTTGCCTGGAAATTTTCAATGTTTTTAATCGGAACCGTAATCGGCCTTTTTATTGCCAGGGGACTTCTTCACTCCGTGCCCGGAATAGCTCACGCGGTGATTTTTCAGCGAGTCTTTTAACGATTGCATCTCGGGCATTTTTATCTAATTCTCCAATAACGTCTAAAACCTCTTTCTGAAAATCTGCCGCGGCTTGCAGGTTATATAACGATTCAAAAATTGAAAGCTGAAGGGCTAATTGTGACCGGATCTCTGCCAT
>JAUVUL010000047.1 GCA_030600975.1 Candidatus Aegiribacteria sp. | reverse complement strand
CTCGCAAGCCTCCGAGTCCACAGCTGTCTACGCCGCTTCGAAACAAAAGCTGGTGAAATATGCGGACTAAGAGATTCGGTTCTATGAATTTTGAGCACAGTTCTTTTTGAGACTATGAAGAAGGAATATTCGAATCTGAAAAGCTGTAACAATCCTTCCCCTGTTGTTTGGCTTGATACATTGCATCATCTGCATCGCTAATCAGCATTTCTGGAGAACTTCCATCAAAGGGATAAATACTGATTCCAATACTTGAAGTAATACATATATTCGCACCCTTGTGATTAATAACTCGTTTGATTTCTGAAATTAATTTTTCAGTAATAAAGTTAATGTTTTCTCTCTCTTTAACTTGTGAAAGTAAAACAGCGAATTCATCGCCTCCAAGCCTGGCAATTGTATCAGTGGCACGAATATTATTTCTTAATCGTTTTGCGATTTCCTGTAAAACAGCATCAC
Organism: Candidatus Aegiribacteria sp.; assembly: GCA_030600975.1. Classification (GTDB taxonomy): domain Bacteria; phylum Fermentibacterota; class Fermentibacteria; order Fermentibacterales; family JCC-6; genus Aegiribacteria. The sequence goes on along the minus strand of JAUVUL010000047.1, from coordinate 7,838 downwards.
CAGTTCCATGTCCATATTTGTCATTCACAAGTTTAAAGTCATCGAGATCAATAAATAGAATAACTGTTAAATGATGATAACGATCAGCACGTTTAAATGCTATAACCATTTTTTCCCTGAATCGAACACGGTTTGCCAATTCTGTAAGTGGATCAAAGAATGCCATACGCCAAAGCTTTTCTTCATGATCCCGACGACCAAAATATCGTGGAAAATACAGACCATATAATCCGTCCATCCCCAATAAACGTTGGAGGTGTCCCTGAATATGATGTGTTGGAGCCATTATGAAACTGCATTGTTCGTCACCTCGAGCGCGACATGAATATTCAACAGTAATAAGCGGGATACCAAAGCTTTCTGTACACCATCCAGAAGAATATCCTGAACTCATAATACAAACAGGTGTTTTTGAGTGACGCTTTTTTCGTATCCAGCTATCTGCTTCAAAAGAGTAACTATGTTTAAAACGTAGAATGTAATTCTCATCGGGAGTTGGATTTGATTCAGGTTCAATATGAACTTTGGCCCAACCAGTGTGAGCAAAATGAAGTGGACCAGCTGAGAGTTTTTCAAGCGGGTCTGTAAATCCCATGCTTTTATGAAAAAGCTTTGCATCGGACTGACCCATTGTATATGAAATATCAAAAAGAAGACCATTGATAACATTGTGTGCTTCATCACTTTCACTATAAATATTATGTACACTATCAAAAAAATCCAAAGCCAGAGTATCAGCTCTAAGAAGAAGATACCGTTCACCTGAAATCTCTATCATTCCCTCTTTTGCATTATTATTACGATTGTTAAAATAGCGATTAATATAAGATTGGGCTTTCAAAAATACCGACTGAAATTGTTCTGGAACTTCTGCAGAGAGTAAATCTTTTTCAATGTTCATAGAGGATGTTGTTATAGGATTTCTATTGTTATCTTTCTTATCCATTCAACCCTGTATTCAGCCAATAGGAAATTAATTTCAACATTCTGCTATATTGCCCTCAATAACGCCCTTACGTCTCCAATCCGATCGTTTTTTAGATATGCAAAATACCTTCGGTAATCCTGCAAGTCAACGCTATGAAGGAACTGATAAGCATTCGGACCGGCATACCAGAACAAGTCTATCTTTAGTTGAGTACCTTCATTGCTGCAGCCAGATCCTCCCCATTGAAGAAGGATCGAAATCGATGGGATATACCCAGGTACCAAAATCTTCTCCTGCGGACCTGTATACATGCACAAATGCATGATCATCCTCTTGCTCAAGAAGAGCGATATCAACGGCCAGTTCGAGACACCAGCCGTTTTCGGTAATCATTACACTGGTGTCGAAGCCGCCTTCCCAGTCGATCAGCTCTCCTTCAGAGGTGAATATCAGTGCTTCCGACGAGCCGTCTCTAAACACCTTCAACCACAGGACTGAGCCTTCAAGCGAGTTGAAAATGAAACCTCCGTAGTCTTCATTTTCTTCAGGACAGTCTGCCATTTCCATGAAAATGTAAAGTTTTTCTCCGTCTGTGGCAGCCACGAAATCCGTTTTCGGAATTGGCGTCGGCTGACCTGAAAAATCTGCGAAATTCGAATGGAATGATGCCCTGTACTCTCCCTCCGACCCTTTTCCATCAAGTACGGCTTCCGAATAGAAGGCGTTAGCTGTACGTAGAACCTGCCATGAATAACTGAACTGCAGCTCTTTGTCTCTGCTGCCGTAATCCAGGCTTACGGTTATTTCAGGTGAAGGGTAAGGGCTGCCCTCAGGGGACTGCGTGAAGAGAAGTTCCACCGGTTGGCTGTCAAGTACCACTTCCAGCGTTACGGGGTTCAGATTCCAGGTTCCCGGATTAACATCCAGAGTCACCGTACGAGTCCGGTCCTCAAGGGGAACCAGGGTCATGATTGCGGATTCCAGTTCCTGTTCAAGGGATCTCGCCCTTATAAGCTGTTTCTCGTATAGATAAGCAAGGTTCATTTCTTCACCGGTATTGATGCTTTCAGGGTAGACTCCCCTGGCGTCAATAACAACAAATGCAACCGAGTCAGGCCAGACAGTCATCCATCCCAGTTGAGTGAAATTACCTTTTTCCGGGTCGGGTTCCGGAACAGCACTGCCGGACGGTCCGGCGGATATGTACAGAATCCCATTCACTCGCTCGGCGGCGAAGAGATGAATGTGTCCGCCAATAACCGCAAGGGGGGCAGTTTCCTCCATGATGTCTTTGAAATCACTTACAGTGGCTGAATCCTGGTAGGCCATGAACCAGAATGGTTTGTGTGTAACGAAGATCCAGGGGGTATTTGTATCTATTCCGTTTATGAGTTCTTTCACAGTTTCAAGGTTTTCTGCTGTGAATTCGTATTCAATTGAAGAATCCCAGACTACGAACGTGATGCCGAGTATCTCCTCCGTCCTTGAGGGTTCGGTCCCGGTGTACTGCCTCCAGTATTCTGCGGTTTCCTCGTTCCAGATATCGTTATTTCCAGGCGTGTATACGAAGGGAAAGGTTTTGGTAAGCCTTTGGAGCATAGGGAGGATGTTTTCCCAGTCCTCAACCGCTGTTTCAACATCACCGTCGCCCTCAACGAAATCTCCAACGGAAAGAACGATATCCGGTGACATCTCGACTATCGCGTTGACAGCTATTTCGAACTCGGCATCATCCGGCCTGCCCGTTCTGTCTCCCAGAACAGCTATTCTCACCGGAAACGAAACCAGAAAGACTAAAAGCATGCTTGTCATCTTTATCCCTTTTTTCCTGTTTTCTTTTCCCTTCCCAGACGGAAAAATTTCTTCAGAAGCCTGGCGGATTCGTCCTCATAACATCCTCCTAAAACTTCGGGATAGTGGTTGAGACCAGGCATCTTGAGAATATCAGTAACCGACCCGAACGCGCCGAAACGCTTATCCGGGGCCCCATACACTATCCTGGGTATCCGGGACAACACAGCCAGGCCGGCGCACATCAGGCAGGGCTCAAGGGTGGAATAGAGGACGCAGCCCTCAAGTCTCCAGTCCTCCCTGTCCTCCGCCGCTGCCGTTATTACGAGATGTTCGGCGTGTGAGGTCGGCATTCCCGTCTCAGCTGTCCTGTTACGGTCAGCGAAATGCCTGCCTGACGATTCCACAAGAACGGCTCCAACGGGAACTTCTCCCGCCTGAAAGGCTTCTTCAGCCTTTTCAAGAGCGGTTCTCATCCAGTATTCGTCCATTTCAGTAAGTCTCATTTCAGCCCTCCTTTGCCATCAATGCCTCTATCTCATCAGGATACTTTGGAATATCCGCCGAGAGTAAGATATTCTCTTTCTCACCTATGAGAACATCATCCTCTATCCTTATCCCTATCCCATCATCCTCCGAGTAGAAACCCGGCTCGACGGTAAGTACCATGCCTGCCTTCAGCTCATCACTTATGACGTTCTCATCATGTGTGTCCAACCCTATGTGATGCCCGATATTATGATAGAAAAATTTCTCTATATCTTCCTCATTCTCAATGAAGCCCTTTTTCATCAGGACTCCCGCAAAGAATTCCTTTACTTCGCGGTTCCATTCGGAATGGAGCTTTCCCGGTCTCAGAAGGCGGATCGCCTCCTCCTGTACCTCGATAACCATTTCAACGAGCTCCCTCTGCCTTTCTGTATACCTGCCGTTCACCGGGAAGGTTCTCGAAATATCAGCGTTGTAGTAATCCTTCCTTGCGCCGAAATCAAGAAGAACAAGTGTCCCGTCCTCAAGTGGTTTGTCATTGTCAACGTAATGAAGACATGTGGCCCTGCTTCCGCCGGCAATAATAGCGGGGAAGGCCGGAATCTTCTCGTCGTTTTTCATGAATTCGTGAAGAAGCTCCGCCTCGAACTCGTACTCGAGCATTCCCGGTTTCAGGGCCTTCAGGGCACGTAGAAAACCCCTGTGGGTAATATTAATTGCCTCTTTCAGGGTTTCCAGTTCTTCAGGTTCTTTAATCATCCGAAGGCGGAAAATGTCCCCCGAAAGTCTCCTGAATTTCAGGTGAGGGTAAGAGGATATCAGCCTGTTGGCAAATTCCAGTCGTCTGCCGCTGTCCCCTGTAATTCCTGCGACCGGGAAATCAACCCATACATTCTCTATCCCCCAGCGCATTATTATTCTGTCTATCCATTTCTCAACTGTGCTGTTGAATGAGATCTTCTCAATACCGGTCCTTTCGGCGGCCTCATCCTTTGTAAGTACTGTCCCGATCCATTTGGCATGGGTTTCATCGTAGGCATCGATGAAAAGGTCCTCCCGGGCATCCATGCCCGCTCTGCGATGGATGACAAGCCATGTCCCGGGTTGATCAATTCCCGTAAGGTAAACAAGGTTCATGTTTGGAGTGTATGGATATTGACCGTCAGCGCTGGTGGACTTCGAAGTTGATGGAGGAACAATAATAAGGAATTCCTCCGGCATTATTTCGATCAACCTGCTTCTACGCCGCGTATAAACTTCTGAACTGAACATTCCGTCCTCCATTAATCCTTCACTGGTACAATTAGATCATCAAGGGCAATCTTGGGAACGTGGTGCCTGTCCTGCGCGTCTCTGTAATACCTGATGTCTCCATCAGCTTCCTCAAGTACCGTTTCCTCACCGGGCATACCAAGGGCAATTATCAGAAAGGGGAGATACCCATCGGGGGTGCCTGCGGCTTCCTCCAGCAGTTTTCCGTCAAAACTCATTATCATGCACGACCCGTAACCGGATTCCCTGGCGGTAAGAACTATATACGCGGCAGCAATCCCTGCATCCACCGGAATATGACGTCTTTCGCCGATCGGGGCATGAATGATAATATAGGCCGGAGGTCTTTCTCCTTCTTCAGGACCATTCCAGTTTTCAAGGTAACCAGCCCATTTCAGCGCGGGGAAAATACGTAAGCAGTGTCTTCTTTCAGTGACAGGCGTGAAGCGAAGGAGCTGGAGATTCGCCCCGCAGGGGGCAAGACGGGCTGAGTCGATAAATGTCAAAAGCTGCTGCTCCGTAATTTTTTCGTCCTCACGAAATCTTCTTACTGACCTGTTCTCTTCTGCAAGATCATGAAACTTCACTATGCTCTCCTTCTACAGTTAATTGAATATAGTAAGTTGATTTGATTAAATCCTGCTGGTGCGGTTGACTTGTTAGTTTCTCATTTGTTATCATTTCCTCTACTTTGTTATGTGTGATGCCTTTATATCATCATTAACTATGAAAAAGGGTTCTATGAAAATAATGCTTATTTCTCCCTATCTGGATATTACATCACTGAGTACCCGGCTGCTTTCATCCTATCTCAAGGCAGGCGGACACTCGGTTGTGCAGATCTTTCTTCCTGACCTGGAAAGCATGATGGAAAACGGTATTGATTTCGTAAACAATTACCCCGACGAAGTTATTGAACAGGTTGCCGCGCTTGCTGACGGTTTTCATCTTCTGGGCATGTCTCTCATGACCAACTACTTCATTAAGATGACACATCTAACCCGGGGAATAAGGAAAATAATCGATCTTCCCGTAGTATGGGGGGGGATACACCCCACTGTAGCTCCTGAAGAATGTATGGATATTGCAGATTACGTATGCGTTGGAGAAGGAGAAGATGCCCTGCTGGAACTTGTGAACACTCTTCAGAAGGGAGTCAGACCTTCCCATGTCAGAAACATATGGTTCAGGGACGAACAGGGAGAACACCGCAATCCGGTGAGAGAACCCATATCCGATCTTGATGAAATCCCCTTTCCCGATTACGATATTGAAGACCAGTACATTCTTGTGGGCAGGAAGGTTCTTCCCCTGAGCGAGGACATTCTGAAGGAAATGGTCCGCGGTCGTGTACATTTCAATGAACCGCACCATCTTATTTACGAAACCATGTGGACCCGCGGCTGTCCCCATCACTGCGCCTACTGTATCAATAATCATTACAGAATCCTGTACAGCGGATTTAAGACAGTGCGGCGGAGAAGCGTGGATAATCTTATTGAAGAAATCAGGTCCATACGCACAAGATTCCCCTGGTTCAACAGGATTAACTTCATGGACGATGATTTCGCAAGTGCCAGTAATGAGCAGCTCAGCCACTTCCGTGAAGAATACAAGAAAGAAATCAACTGTACGTTTTTTTCTCTTCTGAGCGTACTATCCTCCGGGGAAGAAAAGCTCTCAATACTTTTCGATGCTGGTTTAAGAAGGACTGAAATCGGCATTCAGTCTCTGTCCCTATCCACAAACCGGATTTACGGGAGAGAGTACTTCAGCAGGGAGAAACTGCTGGAGCTTGCCTGGACAGTGAAAAGGATCGGTCCTTCCGAATTGTGCCCCACTTACGATATAATACTTGAGAACCCGTGGGAAAGTCTGGATGATATACTTATCACTCTCAGGGGGGTTCTTGAACTTCCAAGACCTTTTGTCCTTCAGCTGTTTTCTCTTACTTTTTTCCCGGGCATAGCACTTTTCCAGAAGGCCCTGGAAGATGGAATAATATCCGGAACAGAGGCATCCCATCTCAAGGAAGATCATGACAGGGGTTTCAGTTATCTGAATCTTCTGTTTCTTTTTGTCAACAAGAGGGTTCCGAACTGCGTTATCAGATTCTTATCATGGAAACCATTTGCCGCAGTCATGGAATCAGTTCCCATCAAATGGTTCCTGTCCCTGTTCAGTCCCATGTATAGAGTCCTGAAAAAAAGAGGTGTCTGCAGGAGCCAGAGGAAGAGATTCGGCGGGTTCATTTCTGAGCACTCAGGGAAATAAAAGGGCAGGTCTGAGCCTGCCCTCAAGACCTGAAAGTGATTAGCCTTCTATCTTGATTTTCCTGTGAAGAGCTTTCTCTTCCTTGGGAAGGACTATCTTCAGCACTCCGTTTTCGTAAGATGCCCTGGCTTCATCACCATTGACCTCTGTGGGAAGAGTGAACGAACGAGAAAAGCATCCGTACCTGACCTCTCTGCGGTGCCAGGTCATGTTCTTATCTTCTGTCTCATTCTTCTTCTCTCCCACGATGGAAAGCACTCCGTTCGCGATATCAATTTCTATATCGTCCCTGTTCATGCCTGGAAGCTCGATCCTTACAACAATGGTTTCAGCATCTTCAGTTATATCAACCTCGGGAGCCCAATCACGTTCACTGTTGAAGACATCAAACTCCGGAGCAATACTCCTGAGAACAATCTCCATAGGGGATAAGTAGCGTCCTCGTCTTCTGCTATCATCATTTCTCACAATACTGCCTCCTTTCATTTGCAGCTAACAATTAGAGGAGCAAGAAACTTCCCAGAAGAAATGATTCTCTATAGGAATGCTATATACACATTTAATGACCGGACAGTGGAAATGTGTCACCGTCCGGTCTTTCGTATCGAGCCTGTTGTGCCATATTGGCGTGGTCGTTACTTAGCAGCTACACTGACATCATCAAGAAGAATTGAGGGGTACTTACCTCCCATGCTAGAATCGTGGAGGCGGTTCTCTATGGATTCGATATTCTTCAGAACATCGTAAACGTTACCGGCTACCATTCCGTCTTTGACTCTACCCGTAATCTCTCCATTCTCAACGTAGAATCCCGGATTTAACCCCACCGAAAAATCACCGTTGAGAATGTTGCCCGAGTGAGCGCCGAGAACTCCAATCACGATCACTCCTCTGTCGATACTTTTGATCATATCCTCAAATGAAACGTCCCCCGGGGCGATACGGCTACAGCTAAGTGAAGAGCCGGGAGGCAGCGCGACCGTTTCGCCTCCAAACATTCCTTCGCGGTATCCTGTTCCTGTAGGTTCTTCGTTGAGCTTATCAGCGTAATCGAGGTTAAGAATCAGGTTGTTGAAGACACCCT
>JAUVUL010000309.1 GCA_030600975.1 Candidatus Aegiribacteria sp. | reverse complement strand
TTCTTTGAGCGGAAACTGAAGGGCAGGGTTAAAGCTGTTTGGATGGGAAGGCTGGTATACAGGGATGGTGAATTTGCGAACTAGAACAGGAATTCTGATTTCAGTTCTTATTATTGTTTTCATGGGATTTTCCTGTGCTTATTACAACACGTTCTACAACGCCAGAAAAAGTTACCAGGCGGCTCTTGAGCTGGCCAGACAGAATCCTGCCAATCCCGTTTCATCGGAAGAGCATCTTCTTGATGAGGCTGTTTCCGGCGCGGTCAAGATTCTCACTGTGTATCCTGAAAGCAAGTGGGCGGATGATGCTCAGCTTCTGCTTGGAGATGCCCTTCTCCAGTCAGGAAGGCGAACACTCACAGGCAGTGGCACCTCCGATTTTACGGAAGCGATGATGGCCTACTCCTCAGCTATCGTTATGACTGATGAACAGGAGATCCGTGACAGGGCAAACACAGGCATGGGGCTTGCCGCCATCGAGCTTGGAAGGCTTAACGATGCTATCGTTTCCTTTGAAAGTGTTTCCCGTGACGACAGCAGGTTGTACACTCGCTCAAGGCTTTACCTTGTTGAAACCTGCCTTTTGAATCATCAGCCCGAAAGAGCTCTTGAAGTGGCGGACAGCCTTGGGATGCCCGGTAATGATAGTCTTGCTGCAGAACTCACGCTATGGAAAGGGCGAGCCCTTATGGAAGCCGGGCTGCCGGACAGCGGAGCTGTTCTTGCTCTCTCTGCGGGGGATATGTTCGGAAGAGGAGATGGTTACTACCGATCTTTGACTGCCGCTGCGGAAGCTTACATTCAAGGCGATCAACCTGAAATGGCTGTTGAAGTTTTAAACAGGCTTCTTGCTGGATACAGATCGGACATGGAAACAGCAATGATTGCTCTGCTGAATGGGAAGGCCAGGGAAATATTCGGCGATTATACGGGAGCCATGTCCTCTTACAGATCAGCGGCGGATCTGGACAGGTACAGGGAGTACGGTGCTGAGGCCCTCTATCTCAGGGCGCTTCTTCTTGAGAGTGACGGTCGCATTGAAGATGCTCTGGACAACCTGGAAGAACTCACAGGCAGAAGCGGAGATTATCTCTGGATAAGGCTGGCCGAGGATAGAAGAAACGATCTCAAGCTGCTTGCGGAGTATAAGGATGAGCTTGGCAGCGGGGATGGAAGTGAAGACTGGTTTGTCAGGATAAGGATAGCCGAAAAACGATTAGACCTCTACGGAAACGAAGATGCTGATGCTGCCGCAGATCTGCTCGATATTTCGGAAAATGGACCTGACATGGAAAGGGCTATTGCCCTGGTTGCCCTGTCGGAGATTCTATCGGTTGACGAGGATTCTTCCATGTCACTGATACTTGCAGCCTATTCGTTGAGTGAGGGAGGAGATCTGGCCACGTTAATCGAAGAAAGGCTGAACCTGCCAAGAGGTCCTGGATATCGATCCCGCCCTTCAGTAATTCTGGAAGAGGCATGGGAACTGATAGAAGTGATGAAGTTCATCGAAGCCTGGGAAATTCTTGATCCGCTCCTCTTATCAAACTGGAGCAGAATGGTAAGACCCGACATAATCTGGGCTTCGTACGTGGCGGGAGAGGGAGCCAGGATTGAAGACAGTATCCTTGAGAGTTACCTGACTGAACTCACCGACGATTATCCTGAAACCGATTTCGGCAGAGCCGCCCAGGGCAGGTTGGGCGGTGAGGAAGGCGAAGGAGAATAGAATAATCGATTCAGATGCTGTGATCATTGAGAAGAAAGAAATACTTCCCGGAATACATAGAATTACATTCGAAGTACCCCTTCCTTTTATCAATGAAGTTGAACCGGGAATGTTCATCCAGGTGGAAGTATCTCATGATTCCTTTCCGGTAACCCGCAGACCTTTCACCATAAGCAGTATTTCAGGAAACTCCATCGAAATCATTTTCGAAATTGTTGGCAGGGGAACTGAGATCCTCTCGGAGACAGAGGAGGGGCGATCACTGAGGCTGCTGGGCCCTCTCGGTCGCGGATACAGGCTGAATCCGGGGAAATGGCTTCTGATAGGTGGAGGCCTGGGCGCGGCAGGATTTCCCGGATTAGCAGCTAGTATTGACTGTGATCTGGCGCTGCTTGGAGCAGCGTCACGGGATAAGCTTCTGATAATTCCCGGATGTGAAACAATAACTATAACAGAGGATGGTTCCTCAGGCAGGAAGGGTCTGATAACGGATCTTCTTGAAACAGTACGGTGGGATTCTTTCAGCAGTGTAGCCCTTTGCGGCCCTGTCCCTATGATGAAAGCTGTTATTGGAATGATGCCGCTTCCAGTTCGAGTGATTACTCAGGTATCCTCTGAAGCCAGGATGGGTTGTGGCTGGGGAGCATGCGAAGGCTGTTCAGTACCGAAGGCTGGTGGAGGATTCCTGAAGTGTTGCAGTGACGGACCTGTTTTTCCAGCTGATTCAATCGACTGGGAACGATGGGAGGGGATTCATTAATGGACAAAACCCACAAATGGACCTTCTGGAACAGGGAATTCAATTCTCCCATTCTGCTAGCCTCCGGTACAGCCGGTTTCGGTCTGGAGCTTATGGAGCAGGGTTTTCTTGAAGGAGCTGCTGCTGTCATTTCCAAGGCTACGACCCTTAAGCCTCGCGTGGGTAACCCTCCACCAAGAATTATCGAGACAAGATTCGGTCTGCTGAATTCAATCGGACTGGCTAATCCCGGTATTGATGAAGTTCTGAAAACACTGTTACCACAGGCTGCTGATCTACCCTGTCCTCTTATCATCAACGTTGCCGGAGAAACTGTGGAGGAGTTTCAGGTAGTAATAGAAAGATTGGAAGAATCCCCTGTCCCATTCGGGTACGAAGTTAACGTATCCTGTCCCAATGTGGCTGCAGGAGGGATAACATTCGGTGCCTCGCCTGAAATAGTAGAGCGGATCTCCACCCTTGTAAAGAGAGTTTCTTCCAGGCCTTTCAGCGTGAAGCTTACTCCTAACGAAGGCAGCATTCTTGAATCGGCGAAAGCAGCTGAAGCAGGAGGTGCTGATGCTGTAACTGTATGCAATACATTCCTGGGTATGAAGGTGGATTGGCGAACAGGAAAAGCTCTTCTGAAGAGAAATGTAGGTGGTTACTCGTCACCTGCGCTGCTTCCTTTGACGGTCGCACGAGTATTTATAACCAGTGAAGCGATTTGCATACCTGTACTTGCATCAGGGGGAGTCAACCGCGCGGAAGATATTCTTGAACTGCTCGCTGCCGGAGCGGCAATGGTTCAGGTAGGAACATGGCTGATGAGAAGGCCTGATGCTGCCCGGGAACTGAGAGAAGGTGTGATCAGCCTCCTAAAGGAGCCTGTCCGACAATGAAACATTGGCATAAAACCCACACAGCTGGCTATAATGCCCGTAGATTATCGTCAAATACATCCAGTATTCTCCTCAAATCTACGAGCATTCTATCAAAGCTGTGAGAATCTTCTGCTCAATGTACATTGCCAGACACACTCCCGGAAAGCGGTTCTCCATGAATCGGCTGCTGAGTATACCTGTCATTTTCATC
>JAUVUL010000191.1 GCA_030600975.1 Candidatus Aegiribacteria sp. | reverse complement strand
TGCTCGAGAAATTCCTCACCATGATCGGAAGTCACTATAATCAGCGCATTTTGCGCAATTCCAAGTTCACGTAATTGACCGAATAACCTCCCGAGCTGGCTGTCTACCCAGGCTATCTCCCCATCGTACATGTCAATCAGGTGATCACGGGCTTCGGGATTAAGCAGCTCCGCATTATCGGAAACTTCCCAATCCGTAATACCCTCGGTTCCCTTGAATGAGTATATGGTATCAAAAGGAGCGGGAGGGTCATATGGTGCATGTACATCGAAAAGATGTATTACAACCAGCTTTGGGTTCGGGTTAGCCCGGTTATCAATAAACCATTCGAGGACTTCGTCTACTGTCTCCGCTGCTCTTCCGTGGCCATGAGCAGTCCAGGAATAATGATCAAAGCCGTTGGCAAATCCGAAAGTGTTGCTGAGAAGTACTACATTGACAAAGCCAAGTGTTACATATCCTTCATTCTTCAGAATTGTAGCTATGTTCTCGCAATCGGTACTAAGACCATAGGTTATCATATCTCTGATACCGGCCAGGTGAGAAGCAACGGAAAGACCTGTCCAGATGGATGCATGAGCAGGCAGTGTCCAGGGAGCCTGAGCCTGACACCGCGTAAAAAGAGTTCCAGATGCCGCAAGACTGTCCAGTACAGGAGAAGTAGCACGATCATACCCGTAGCAGCTCAGGTGATCGGCTCGAAGTGTATCTATGATAATTAGAAAAACATCCGGCCTTCTCGATCCTGTAAGATTGCACCCTGTACCCGTCAGGATGACGACTATTATTGCCGTGACTATCTTTCTCACCCGCTTGCTCCCTCCGAACAGATCTACCTGGATTTGTTCAGTTGACATTCCAGAATCTGTTTGAAAACCTCTTGATTGGTGAACCTGTAATTATAACAGAAGCAAGTCTGACCGGTACTTCATAACAGTAACTCTCCGTCTAATATAGGCGGAACCGCAATAACTGTTATCAGAAGCCTGTGGTTCCTGGAGAGATCTGCAGCAACAAAAGCTGGTGAAATATGCAGGCTAAATCTGGCGGGACGGGCATGAAGCCCGTCCCCAGCACCAACGGAATGCCACTGTCAGCGTGTAGTAACCTGTATCTGCATTGTATATGAATACTCCACCATGAAAGCCCTGGCCATAAGACGGCCTGCAAGGGCTTCTGAAGAGTGGGGATCTCTTCGGAGAGCGCATTCATAAAGAGCAAATGCGGTAACGTAATTACCATCCTCCATTGCCTCTCTGGCGATGCTGATAAAACTATCAACATCGGCAGGGCAGGAGGATAAGGTTACGCTGGCCAGCATTACCGACGGTAGAAGCGCTACCAGTATGATTGGTATTAACCTCATCCTGAGCACCCCCTAAACCTGCTCGAGAGTTCCCCCCCGGGCAGACGTCTGGTAACCCGGCTGTCCTTCCCGGTTTCCCGGGCTGGGATCCGTGGCTTTGCGTCCCGGAATCTCCTCCGGTTTGCATTGAGTCAAACGGTAACCCGGCTGTCCTTCCGCTTTCCCCAGAAGCGGCTGGGATCCGTGGCTTTGCGTCCCGGAGTCTCCTCCGGTTTGCGTTGCGGTGCTCCACCGCCTATTCATATTCTTATGACTTATCTGACTAATGTAAAGGGAGACAGATACGTATGTAACAGATCGGAGTGATTATTCCCTATCAAGACTTATTTTCTGAAGAATCTGTCATACATATCAAGAAAAATTCGCCTTGCGGTCATTTCGCTTTTAGTGGCAGCCTTTCCGGTCAGAATGTTTATAAGCTGCCGGAAGATTCTAAGGGGGTGAAAGATCAGCCTCGTGGTATAGAAGCTCAGATAAACCCCTAATCTGTATCTGTTTAAAACTTTGTAATCTTTTCTCCAGACGGGGGAGAAACACAGTTCATCGTACTCTTCGAACCCCTGCAGAGATGGTTCATTCATTGCATCGGTTGCAGGGAAGGGAGTAAGAATCGGCATTATTACCTCATCCACGCCCTGCCTGGCAAGATGGTTGATATATTTCTTCGTCTGTTTCCTGTCCTCATCGGTTTCTCCAGGATATCCTGCTACGAAAAACGTGCACGTTCCGGTTCCCATAGAAGAGGCTTTCTTAATAAGATCTGGAACCTTTTCGATATTCGCGGTTTTGCCCATCAGTTCCAGAACCCTCCGTGAACCTGTTTCGGGAGAGAGGGAAAAGTATCTGCATCCCGCTTCGATCATGAGATCAAGGAGTTCATCGTCCAGAGTCTCCATCTTCAGTCCGGATGGAAAGCAGAATGTTATACCATAATTATTTTCTATAAGACCCATGCAGATCTTTTCGACCCTTTTTCTGCTGATCGCGAAATTCTCATCCTGAATATGAAAATCCCTGACGTCGTACATGTCAATATGATACCGGATCTCCTCCAGCACTCTTTCCGCGGATTTGGCCAGCCATTGACCGCCACACATTGCCGGAGCCTGACAGAAGGCACAGGTATAGGGACAACCCCTTGAAGTAAGAATGTTCATATATCTGCCGGCGAACGGGCCATGACTGTAACCCAGTTTCCAGTAATTCTCAAGGGGAAGCAGATCTACCGCGGCAAAAGGCTGCAAATCAAGGTCTGTTGTGTAGATCTCCTTTCTTAAGTTGATACCCTTTTTCGAAGCAACACCTTCGATAGAATCAGGATCACCGCCATTCTCCAGGCACCTTATCAGCTTCGGAAGTCTCTTTTCCCCCTCACCGAGAACCACATAGTCGGCTCCTCCATCTATGAATTCACCGGGCAAGAATGTGGCGTGGTATCCTCCTACTACAACAGGTGTTCCGGGTTTTTCCTTCTTAATGGCCCTGATGATGTGAAGGGCCATGGTATGCTCCGTGGCGCAATGAACCGAGATTCCCGGGATGGAATCCGATTGGGTGACTCGGGAGGCTATTTCATGAGGTGTCAGCCCTCTGGCCCTGTAATTCTCTCTGAATGTATAGAACCTGCGGGGAGCAGATCCATAGGCATCAAGAATATCTGTCTCTATTCCGGACTGCTGAACTGATGCTGCCAGATACGCCAGACCAGCGGGAATACCCGGAATACTGCCGTAAAAATCCTTTTTCAGGTGGACCACTGGGGGGCGTATCAGTGTAAGTCTACTCACTTTGATCGGATTCCATGGTGTTCTGTACCTGCCGCTCGTACATCCGGCTGTTTGCTGTACTTTGAAGTAGCAATGAGAAGGAATCCCCTGACGTATTTTGAAAGATCAAAGAAGCTGCTTATGCTCCTTATCTTCTTCCATATGAGCCTGGGTCTCATGTAGAATTGCCGGTGTCCCCTCTGAATGAGATACCTAATCTGCTCTTCCGTCATACCCTCTGGCACAAATGATACATTCTTGAAATTGAATCTGTTCTCGGTGAATTTGGCTGGAGTGATGTTACCGGAGAGAAGGTCTTCGTACACTTCCGTTCCTGGTAGGGGAGTAAGATTTACAAAAACAGCGTAATCCAGGGGAATTGAACAGGCAAATTCGATTGTCTGAAGACCTTCCTCATAGGTTTCTCCTGGAATGCCGAACATGAAGGTGCCGTAAGCCTCTATGCCAACGTCTGCGGTAAGCTCAACCGCTCTCTGTATCTGCTGGATGGTTGTACCTTTCTTAAGGGCATCAAGGTTTTTCTGCACACCGGACTCTACGCCGTACAGCACTCGCCAGCAACCGGCTTTCTTCATTTCCTCCAGCAGTTCTCTGTCAATGCTGTCTACCCTGGCGTTAACTGCCCAATCGACTTCTATTTTCCTTTCAATCATTTCCCGGCAGAATTCCATTGCTCGTTTCTTTGAAAGGGTGAAAGTATCATCCCAGAACGCTACATCTGTGACTCCATGCTCCCTGTACAGAATCTCTATTTCGTCAGCAATATTCGATGCGGATCTCATGCGAACATGCCTGTCAGTGTGACAGAACGTACATTTATACGGACATCCCCTTGCCCCGATGATGTTAGCATGGGGAAGACTCTTGTAAAAAGTGGGAGATGGAATATAGGACGCTATATCAACAAGTTCATGGGATGGGAAAGGTAGGGAGTTGATGTCTTCCGTTACGGCTCTTGGCCCGGTATCTACCAGTCGACCGTTCTTTATGAACATGAGACCGTTCACTTCTTCGAGAGATTCTCCGTTCTCGATGCAGGCGGTTAATTCACGCATTGAGTACTCTCCCTCGCCGATGACGATCACGTCTATTCCGCTGCACTCGTCAAAGCACCTCTCTCTCCAGAGAGTCGGGTGGATACCCCCCACTACGATCAGGATTTCGGGAAAACATTTCTTCAGCTCGTTCAGCATCCATCGGGAATTTTCCCAGTCAACACTGGTAAGCGTTACTCCGATTATTCCAGGGTTTATCTCGCTTACCTTTTCAATCATCTTTTCCAGAGAGTAGAATAGTCCTTCCATGTATATAACTTCATGTCCATCCTCTTTCAGAAAGGGAGCGAGGTACAATAGAGAAGGGGATGGAACTACATTTACCAGGGGTTTTATTTTCAGCCATTTGAAGGGAAAACGGCGGATGTTCATGAAATCATGCTGATCCTGCTCCCAGACAGCAGGCATGGTCAAAAGGACTATTTTCAATTTATGAGCATCTTTCCGTGTTCAGAGAACTCCAGTAGCGGGTAATTCCGCAACAGAGGGAAAATATACGATATCCGGCCTCCGGTGTTAACCCGGATTCATCACAGGCACTCGTTGCGAAGCGTCGTAGACAGTTGTGGATGCTAGGCTTGCGAGTGCAGATTCAGGACATCTTTCCTGTAACCGAAAGGTTGTAACAAGCTGGTTCCCACAGGCGTACTTCTACAGTACATCGAGGACGGATGTGCGAGTATGATGCATCTGTATGCGTCGCTTCGAAACAAAAGCTGGTGATCTATGCGGGTTAGTCGTGTTCGTTCCTGTTGCGATTGCCGGGGCACAATGGTCGCAACAGGAACGAACACGACTAACC
>JAUVUL010000321.1 GCA_030600975.1 Candidatus Aegiribacteria sp. | reverse complement strand
GTTCCGGCAGGTGTGGGTATCAGCATGCCGAGCCCGGCAAGGACAAGGACAACCAGGGGATAGTACCACATGAATTGTAGATGCATAGCCCAGAATACGGGAATCACTGAGATTACCAGTGTCCCCCAGACGCAGATAGAGTACAGGCAGACTCGAATGGTATCTTTCCAGTTTCTCAGTATCTCAAGGCCGTTGGCAAAGGAGATCAGAAGTCTCTCAAACTTGACGGATAAATCATTAAGCCTTACCCATCTGAGTGGGGCGGAGATGACTCTGGCTGTCCCCTCTCTCCACCTTCGCAGGGCTAAAAGCATTAGAAGAACAGCCATATATAGCAGGCTGGCTGCTATAAGCCCCAGCCTGATGGTCCCGTCAAGCTTCGACCAGAGTACAGCAAGCACGATCAGGGTCATGGCAGCCAGTGTAAGCCCGTCAAATATCCTGGCAAGTACTACGGTTGCAAAGGAACTGGCTCGGGGCACGGAGGTTCTTCTCGAAAGAAGAAGGGCTCTCAGTATCTCCCCCACGCGTCCGGGAAGAAGTGAATTCACGAAAAAACCCGTGATCAGGGGACCTGCTGCGTCCTTCGACGATACATTACTGATAGGCGAAAGCAGAAACCTCCACCGGATTATTCTGAATACATAGCTTAATGCAAGAGGCAGTAAAACCAGCAGAAGAACCGGCCACTGCATTTCTCTCATAACCGACAGCAGCCGTGTGGTATCTGTTTTTCTATAGGTAAGATACAGTGCAATACAAGCAATGATTACACCCGGAATAATGTGTTTCCATATGCCGATCTTCTTCAAATCAGGTGGCCTCCGGAGAGGCGAAAGCCTTTTCAACAGCATTGCAGATGGCATGCCCCGCGACAAGAAGGGCTTCCTGAATGTGGCTTGTTTCATTGGATGAAGCCATGATGCAGATATCGGTCATGTCCGATAATGCGCAGCCTCCAGCACCGGTAAAACCGATAGTTTGCATGGATCTGCCCCGTGCCATTTCTACGGCTTTCAGCACATTCACCGAGTTTCCGCTTGTTGAGATAGCCACCAGAACATCCCCGGGCCTTCCAAGGGCTTCGATCTGTCTTGAAAAGATCTCACTGAAATCGTAATCGTTGGCTATCGCTGTTATTATCGCAGAGTTCGCAGTGATAGCGACTGCAGATATGGGTCTTCTTTCCAGGCGGAATCTACCCACGAGTTCACCTGCCAGATGTTGTGAATCAACCGCGCTGCCGCCGTTACCGCAGAAAAAGATGGTTCCCCCGTTCCTAACACACTCAATACACAGACCGGATGCCCGCTCAACAATGGAACTGTCTATCGAGGTAAGGGCACGTTCGGCCGATTCCATATAATTATCTATTTCAGGCATTATTCTTCCTCCATCGTTCAATTGCATCCCAGACGGTGGGCAGCTGTATCCCCCTCGATGTAGCCATTTCCGAATAGACAGGCCTGGGGGCATCAAGATCAAGATCGGACCACGATATCTCCCTTACGGAACCACCTGTGAATTCTGCCAGCCTTCCGGCAATCTGGGCCGGTGTCAAACCGGGTCCGCAGGTAATGTGATACAATCCTTTTCCTCCATGGGAAATGATATCAATGACTGCTCTTGCCAGATCCGGTGCAAAGGTCAGGCAGGCAACCTGATCACATACTGCCACAACCTCGGCGTCTTCTGAAAGTGATTTCCAGAAGAAAGGGATCATTCCTGCCCGGGAAGAGAACATCCAGGAAGTCCTGATAACGATATTTCCCGGATCGGCGTCAAGAGCTTCCACCTCACCGAGCAGTTTGCTCTCTCCGTAAACGTTGGCAGGAGAGGTTTTATCACCTTCAAGAAAAGGCTCTTTCTGACCTTTGAATCCAGTGAAAACATGATCGGTAGATATTGTCAACAACTTCCTGCCTGTCCTGGCAAGATTCATAACACCATCCCTGTGAACCTTATAGGCCAGATCAGGCTTCCGCTGGCACAGATCCACATCCACCACAGCAGCACAATTGATGATCCACTGTGGATCAATCCTGTCTATAGCCGCACTGATGGAACCCGGGTCGGTAATATCAACCTCAGGCAGATCCGTTCCCGCGGCATCGCTGCCCAGAAGGTTCAGCAGCGCGGCTCCCAGCTGACCGGATGCGCCGGTAATAAGGTATTCAGCTTTCATGCTATCTCCTGGCTCGGATTTACTTCCCGGTACTGGTACGATCGTTGAAGTTACAGATGAAATGCTGGCTGCTCCGGACAACTTCGAGATGCCGGAACTCTTCCACCTGGAACAGAAGCTGAGTAGATTCCTATAAGCAACGGGATATTTACATGTTCGTGGAACTATATGACAACGACTGTACATAAGTAAATGGAAGGATGCCTGCCTACCGGCTTTA
Organism: Candidatus Aegiribacteria sp.; assembly: GCA_030600975.1. Lineage (GTDB taxonomy): Bacteria > Fermentibacterota > Fermentibacteria > Fermentibacterales > JCC-6 > Aegiribacteria. Next base: position 977 of record JAUVUL010000321.1, on the reverse strand, counting down.
TGCATCCCTCCCGGGAAGTGATGTGGTTTGATTGAGAACGACTGCGCTGGCTCTCATGCCGCTTCTGTTTGTATTCCTTTCTTCCACTGAAGCAGATGAGGGCATGGCACTGGAGAGACTGATGAACATCGTCTCAGTTCTTCAGGAGCTCGGAGATGAAATGCTCGGGGAACCTGTAACAGGCACACTGGTCCTGGGTGACACAACTGCTCTTCAGTTGGCTTTCAACAGCGAGTACATGTACCACATTCATATCTGGTCCGATTCTTATTTCAACATAATAGAATTCTGGCTTACTGATTCCCGGGGAGAGGTTCGCACAATCGCCGATGGTGATAATGCATCACTGGCTGCGTATCCGGATACTACTGGAGAGTGGACTCTGACAATACTTCTGCATGAGGGAGCATATTCGGATTCGGCTTTCTTCGCGGCTGCCGTGTTCAGGGCCTGGCGGTACATCTAACCGGAATGATCTGCAATGTTTATGCTGCTACTGGAGAAATGTCTTTAGCGCCGCGGAAGGGTTAAAATGTATAGAAGGCATACTATTCTATTAAGTGTCATCCTGATACTGACCTCGATATCATCGGCCCAGGAGGAGCCGGAAGTACAATGGACGCAGATATACGGTGGAGGGATTTACGAATTCGGGAGATGCGTTCAACAGACCACGGATGGCGGATATATCATTGTCGGTGATACAGATTCATTCGGAACAGGCAGCAGTTTCGATGTCTGGCTCATCAAAACCGACAGCGAAGGTGATACTCTCTGGACAGAAACCTATGGAGGCACCGGAGAGGATCGAGGGTTCTCGGTAGAACAAACCACAGACGGAGGATATATCATTACCGGTATGACCAGCTCTTACGGAGCAGGCGGCTTTGATATCTGACTTATCAGGACCGATGGTGCGGGCGTTACTCTATGGACAAAAACATTCGGCGGATCATCCTGGGACTGGGGAACATCGG
>JAUVUL010000138.1 GCA_030600975.1 Candidatus Aegiribacteria sp. | reverse complement strand
TATGTCATATGACATATATATAATAACAGATGCAAGGAGCAGCAAGGGATTCTTAAATTGTCGAACTCAGTCTGCAAGAGTATGAAGCATCCAATTAAGATAAGCTTCAGAGACAGACTCAACTTGAATGGATATTAATTCTGGGGTTTCGTAGAGATGGAGCTCATTGATAAAATCCATAAGGTTCCGCTCAAGGCTTTTCAGCGTTTTCATCAAAACACGCCATTCCTTCTCCCTGCATTGCTCACCTTTCCAGATGTAGTGACTTATTATGGGGCCGGCAACCTGAGCGCATGCGGCAAGCTTCAGAGTAACGGCTGTTTCCGCTATTCTGCAGGCCTCTTCCTCTGAATTAACCGTTGTTGTAATCTGAACCACAGGGACTTCGTTCATAATAATTCTCCCATAGATACGATTAACTATCTGCCTTTTTCCAGCGCTTCAAGATAAAAACACAGGCTGTTCACCAGAAAGTCAAAATACTCTTCTCCCTTTTCCTCGGATACGAATTTCAGATCCGAACCTGCTCCGCCGTCAGGATAGAGTTCCATTTCTCCCGGGATATGACTGCTCCGTCTGGAGGTTCGGGGGGGAATTTTACCTTCTCGAATTCAGGCATTTCCCTTCCCATAAGATGCCATACCATGGAAACTTCAGTAACGGTTACATGATATCCAGGATCCGGGCAGAACAGCCTCTTCTGTTTCTCTACCGCCCCCGGCAGATCCCTGTAAAGAAGGTACCTCAGATCTGCTTCCGGGCACTCTTCAGAGGCTTTATTCAATCCATCGGTAATGGGGCTTCTGTTTCCGCCATGACCACTGAGAAAAACTATCTTCCTGAAACCATGAGTATAAAGGGATACTGAGATATCCCTTGCAATAGCAGAGAGGGTGCTTGACTGGAGGGTCACCGTTCCGGGAAACCCCATATGATTCTCGGACATCCCGAATGTAATCGACGGTGTAACCGCGGTATCGGTTTTCATTCCGGCAGCAGCACAGAGTCTAACAGGAATAATGGTATCACACGCCAGGGGGGCGGCATCACCATGCTGCTCAAGCGATCCTACGGGAACCATTACAGTATTCCTGTTCTTAAGGTATTCTATCACTTCCCGGGTCAGAGCTCCTGCAAGAATCATCCTTTTCCTCCTCTTGTTCAGTGATCTCCCCTGCTGCATACTCGTCTGAAAGGTATGGTGCATTATTAAACAGAAAATAATAATCGCAAGAGGTGTCGCCTGGGAACGTATTCCCATAAAGACCAGACTCATATTGAAGGGAGACAACCTGCTCGAGGCAATTGAGGAGAGTCTTCAAGAGGCTGATGCAACTCTTCTGCCTGATGATATTCTATTTGTAAGTGAAAAGGCCGTAGGCGCGAGTCAGGGGAGGTATTATCTGCTGGATGACGGCTCCCTGAAACCGCGTCGGCTTGCCACACTGTTAAGCAGATTCGTAACAAAAACACCCGGGGGTATAGGGCTGGGAATGCCTGAGACAATGGAATGTGCCCTCAGGGAATGTGGAACACCAAAGATTCTTTTTGCAGCTTTCATAGGCGCATTAGGAAAACTATTCGGCAGAAAGGGAGACTTCTATCGGATTGCGGGGACAAAGGCCAGATCCATTGACGGTCCAACCAGCGGAACAATACCGCCATTCAACAGAGCAGTAAGCCTCGCTCCCGAAAACCCTGATGGTGTTTCCAGGGAAATCGCAGAACATTTCAAGTGCCATGCCGCTGTTGTTGATGTAAACGACCTCGGTGGCAATATTCTGGGAGTATTCCCGTCTGAGCTTGACAGAGATCTGCTTATTGAAATTCTCGACGATAATCCCCTTGGCCAGGGAACGGCGAGCACTCCGGTTGGAATAGTCCGAAAAGCATAGACCGATATGGACTTAACACAGGATTTCTGCCCGGATCTTACGACTGTTTTCAACCACAGTACAGACCCCGAAGACTTCACTTATGCCATAATTGATGAACTTGATCCTGTAATGAAATTCCTGAATAGACATCTATCCATAAGCGATGATGATGGTGTTAAGTGGATACTGATGGAACTAACTGCCAATGCTGTCACTGCTCCTGTCAGCTATCTGCTTGGAAGGAAAACCGGTCTTACAAGGGAAGAAATGCTTTCCGCCTTCGGAACAAGTGCTCTGTGGCCGGATTTCAGTACGAGAAATTCTTCCAGATCCTCGCAGGATTCTGTCATTCGTATAGAAAAAGTGCTGGGTGTTAGTATTCCTGAGTGGCTGTCCATGAATCTGATCGACAGGATCAACAGGTTGGGTTTAGAATGCAGAAGTAACTGGGTATGCATTACAGCTTCCATCAGTACTGCAGATAAACGATTTGAAATAGTTGTTCAATCGGGGTATCCCCATCTCAGAGGAGATATCGAGGAAATCCAGTGCCGTTTTGAATCGCCCGATGAAATTTCAAGCCGGATTCGGGAAGAGAGAACAGCCTTCGAAGATGAGGAAGGCATCTACCATATGCCGTCATTTACGGGAGGGGGCGGAATGGGTCTTCTTGCGTGCATCCGGCTTGCTGAAGAGAAGAACCTCTATCTGGATTACATAGTACAGAATGGCGAAGGGTCAGGAATACGTTTCAGACTTGGCAACCACCCGATCCGATAAAATAAGCCGACTTCCGCTCACTTCCTGCCGGTCATACTGTCAATAGCACCTGTCAGCAGGGATATTATCACTGCGGCCAGTACGGCCCACCAGTAACTGGCAACGTAGAACCCTCCTACCCATTCCCGGGCTACGATAAGAACAAGACCGCTTACAAGGAATCGTGACAGACCCAGCGTCAGCAGATACACGGGACATGTCATGATATTAAGAATCGGCGCCAGAATGAAGTTCAGCAGGCCAATAACAGCAGCAGTCCATACAATTGACCAGAAGCCAGCGAATTCCATACGGGCACCGAGAATCAATGATGTCAGCCAGAGAGCCACACCTGCAACAATCCATGCGCCTACGAGTTTTTTCACTCTTTCTCCTTTCTTCTGAATACTATAGTATATAAGCATTGAGAAATGGGGTAAAACTATGGTCAGTATATTCATTTCCGTCATTCTTCTGCTTTCACCGGCTGAACGCGATTCTCTCCTTGCCGAAATTGCATACAATGCCGATTTCTGGGAGGAAGTTTTCACTCAGTATTCCGGAGACACTCTCAGTTATTCTGAATACCTTTTCCTTACAATGCCAACAGAGGACAGGGAAGGCATGACTGCTGCGATCCTTGAGGACCATGTCCTGGGTGCCATGAGCACCAGAAATAAATGGTTTGACTATCTGACTGATTCCATTTTCCTAAATTACCTGCTTCCCTTCAGAATAGATAATGAACCGCTTTCATCCTACAGATCTGCACTTGGAGCCTGGCTAGGCAGGCGCGTACAACCTGGAGAAACAGTAGTTGAAATGGCGGAAGAAATAAGAGATGTGATCACTCACGCAATCACTTTAACAGGATACAGCAATGATGGCTCAGTTATGACTCCTACTCAGATTATCCCAGTTGGACAGGCTTCAAGAGAGGGAGGATGGGTCCTTCTCGGAGCATCCTTAAGGACAATGGGTATTCCTGCCCGGCCTGTTCAGGGATGGTTTCCGGGAGTTGATCGGAATCTCTATCTCTGGTTCGATATCTGGACCGGCGAGGAATGGCATAGTCTTTCAGACGGAATGCCGCCGGTTGAATATGTCAAAGCGGCTATCGAATATCCTTCTATGAGGAACATCACCGGCGACTACAGGAACACTGGAACCCTTCTCACAACACCGCTGATGGATTTCATCGAAGAGGGCTGGAGTGTTCAACTGCTTATACCTTCTGGTGATGACACAACAGTAATCGATAACGTAAACATTGATCCGTTCGAGAGGGTATCCACCGAACTTGGTGACGGCGAGTTCCTGTTGAGAGTACAATTTGCTTCCAGGGGTGAGGTAATAGGCACGTGGCATCAGAGTATAGTGATCTCTACTAATTCGACGACTGTCATTAACCTTACCGAGGCTGAATATGCCATGACCCCTCTGCCCAGATAAAATCAATCTTGATCGATAGGAGAATACTGTATGAGGACCTTACTGTTGGTTTTCATGTGCTTTTTCATCACTGGTCCGCTTCATGCGGACGTGAATGGCTCGATAGAGTACATTGGTGATATCAGAATACTGAATCTATGGGGAACATGGTCCGAGATGGGTTATGCACACGGATATCTTCTTGGTCCGGATATTGAGGAAGTTTTTGAGGAGTATTTCCTTGAAATGACCGGTGGTGTTTCCAACTATGAAAGCGTCCGATTGTACTTCCAGGTGTATTTCGACATACCTTCCGAATTTGTGGATTACTCCCAGGGGATTATCAGCGGTATTTCTGACACTATAGGCGTTTTTTCGGATACCCTTGGAAGAAATATGGATTACATAGATATCTGTGTAGTATCTGCAACTCCGGATCTGTCTGGATTGAGGGGTGTGAAACAATTCCTCTGCACAAGTGTCAGCGCCTGGAACAGCGCAACCACAGGTGACCCGGAACTGAACGGCGCACCGGCAGTATCCCGCAATCTTGATTACTATGTGGACACAGGCGGTTCGATTCTTGATAATAATCTCCTTATAACCTTCGATCCTGAAACGGGCCAGGACTGCATATCGGTGGGATTCCCCGGATTCGCGGGTTGTCTTTCCGGAATGAACGAGTCCGGAATCAGCGCCTGTTTGAACAAGGGCAACTATCAGGGAACAACTCAATACACCACCCCTTTCATTCCAATCTGTATGGCACTTTCACTGGGCCTTTCAGATGAAGATTTCGACGAAAGCGGAACATGTGATGTTGAGGATATGAAGACAGCTCTTACTAACTGGAACAGGTTAAACTCCTTTGACATACATATTGTGGCAGACAGAACTCTTGCCGGGCAGGACTCGTCATCCGTGGTGACTGAGGTAAACAACAGTGACGGCTATGCATTCAGGTTTGCAGAAAATGAGCCTGCTATTGCTCCGTGCAGGATGATTCTCTCGAATCACCACAGGGTACTCAGAGCTCCGGTAGGATGTTACCGCTACAGTTATCTCATGGATTCACTTACGACGAACCCCGACGTTACGCTTGAAAGATTGTGGGATTTTATGGAAGCGGTCGGATGGCCGGCGACTCCCGGATCCGGCGGAACCATTCAGACTATGATATTCATGCCCGAGCAGTTGAAGATGGGCCTGGCTTTCGCAACCGCTTCAACACCTTCGTATAATCTGGTTCCCGAATGGATCGAATGGACGGATATCTTCCCGAATCATTCACCTCAGAGTATTGAAGGCAGTATTCATACTGAACGGTCAATTCTGGTAAGTCCGAATCCTTCATCTGGAATTGTATCAATATCATATAGTGGTAATGCTAATGACATATCGGTTTACGATACAGCAGGCAGGAAAATCAGTGTAGGCTTCAGAGAATCCGTAGAAGGCTGCATGAGTATTGACCTTTCATCTCTGCCAGAAGGGATTTATCGAATATCAATACGGATTGACGATACAGTCTTCACGGAGAACGTTGTCATTATCAGATAACTGCTTTACTTCTTGACACAACTGACGTTGAAGACCTATAATTTCGGCTCCGCTGGCGGGTCGTCCAACGGCAGGACAACGGATTCTGGTTCCGTTTATTGGGGTTCGAATCCCTGCCCGCCAGCCACTTCTCTTGATTTTCGGATTTTTCCGGAAATGACTCGCGTTCCGCGAGTATTTTCCATGGCATCGGATATTGAATCTCCAGAATCGGATTTGTCTTTGAGCCGAGAGAACTGAATCCCTTTAATCCGAATGCAGAGGAAACTTCCGAGTTTGGTAGAATCGGTA
>JAUVUL010000364.1 GCA_030600975.1 Candidatus Aegiribacteria sp. | reverse complement strand
TTCTACAGGCTGGATGATGAGCACGTAAGAGACCTTGTCTCAAAGGGACTTGAACACGTCAGGGAGTGATCTCCTTAGAATGCTTATCTCGAAATATGGATTACTTCCATCGAAGGGCTGATCCAGGTCTCTGAAAGAACGTGGTAATCTCTGATTATATCCGATGTTCTGGGTCCCCCCCAGTAATCGGCGACTACCCAGATGGAACCGTGCAGGTTCATGAGACTGTCTACGGCGGAATGCACACTCCTTCCAGCAACAAGGTGCTCGCTGTAGGGATTGGAGCCGCCAAGGGAGGTTCTTGGAAGGATGCCGGACGAGTAGTAGTCCCATGCAAGACCTCCCGATTGCCCTCCCAGAACAAGGATGCTTTCATCATCCGCGAATCTCTCTTCAACATATGCAGCAGCACCTCTCCAATCGGATCTGTGGTAAGGGAAACTACTGATATTGTAGTAAGGAAGCAGCATGACCGCAGATGCAGCAAGTATGCCGGGGCCGGCAAGCTTCCACCTCTGTGATGCTGCGGCAATTGCAAAACCAAAAGGGATCCAGAGGATGGTCAGGTGTCTTACAGTCGGGTCTTCCTTGAAGAAGATCAGAAAGGGAACTGAAAAGAGAAGGAACAGCCATATTCTGTATTTTCTATCAAGCAGATTCCTCAGGAAAAGGTTAAGAAGCAGAAACAGGTTTCCCGCTCCGAAAGCAAGCCAGAAAACTATCTGCTTCATGTCATGGATCATGTCATGGCCGGCTTCAAGCAGCAGTCCCCCCGGAATGAGCCTGACGAAGACCGTAGGAATCCTTACCATGAAACGGTACCTGTAGACGGCAGCCATATCCATGGCGGCCCTGCTCATCCTCTCAGCCCTGAACGCGGCCTGCTTCAGCATCAGTGTGGCGAAGGGGGCGTAAAGAACAATGAAAATGACCGATACCAGGACAAACTGCCTGAGCGGAAGCCGCTGATTCCGTGGAACGGTGAAGTAGAGGGCAAATCCTGCTGCAATGAACAGACCGAACATGTGTTGGACAAGCATACCAACTAAAGCAGTCGGAACGACGAAATACAGTGCTTTCCTGCTGCCGTTCCATGCTCTGTCAACAATATCGATGAAAAGGAAACCGAGGAAGGATATTACTCCGTACAGCCATGCTTCCTGACCCATCGATACCGCATAGGGAGAAACCGACCATACAAGACCCACCCATAAAGACGATCTGAGACTGATTCTTCTTGCAATGAAACACATGAGCGGAACGGCTGCAAGAGCGGAAGCAAAGGCAGGGATCATGCGAAGGCCGGCTTCACTCTGCCCGAAGAGAACTGTCGAGAGTTGAATGAACAGAAAAGCCAGCGGTGGATGTGGAGAACCTGCTATGGACATCTTAACAAGGTCAACAGGGTTCATACCCATCAGCCCGGCCGCGTAGGCTTCGTCAACCCAGAGGCTCTTTGATCCGATTTGAATCAGCCGGAGTGTAATCCCCACGATAAATACCAGGAGATACGACAACCAGGTGTTCTCAGAGATCAATCTGCGGTACTTCTTCATGCATCTCAAATTTCTGCGGTTAATCATCATTAAAAGCTGTGCTTCTGAAGATTCAGGATTATTCAGTTTCAGAAGAAGCTATCCGATCAAGCCTGCTGGTGCCGGTGATTGAACCTAATAGATGTATCAGCGGATGGGTATATCCTGAAGAAACCTGCACCCTCCTCCGCAAACGCTCCAGGAACTGCACGATGTACAGTCTGAACACCTGTTGCTGTCACGGAATTCCTCAACGAAAAGAGAGCGGGACAGTTCCTCAAAGGGTCTTTCCAGGAGGCTTCCGATGGTGTGCGGGCTCTGCTCACATACTCTCAGTTCTCCGAGGGGGTTTATCGCCCATTTTACCTCCCCGCATATGCACGATCCGAATGTAATACCGGGATAATCACTGTGATGCAGATGGCAGTCTTCTACAGGTATGGCTGCGTATACCGTCATTCCGGGGGACATGAGTGACCTTTCGCTGGCGCTTTTCATGGCGGAATCAAGCTGTTTGAGTGTGGGCAGAAGATGCCTGTTCTCAAGGCCTGTCCCGCCGGGTACGAAGCGGTTGAGGGCTGTCGCGTCTGCCGAGAACGCGTAGGCCAGGTCAACAACCCGACCGGCATCACCGGAATTCATTGAAGTTATTATGTGTGAAACGGTCAATCTGGCTCCGGAGGATGCAATGGCAAGCACAGCCCGCTTTACAGCTTCAAATCCATCGGTGCCTGTCAGAGCCCTGTATCCCTCTCCGGAAACTGAGGGAACGGATACTTCAAACCATGCAACGCCTGCTTCCTTCAGCGACTGGGCTGTATCCCGATCAAGAAGCATACCGTTGGTGGCTATTCCAACCAGTATTCCTCGCTTTCGAAACATACTGACAATTTCACGTAGATCATCTCTCAGAAGAGGCTCTCCACCGGTTAACGTAACTGAAACCGGATGTGAAGCTTGAATGGAATCCGCAAGGCTTTCAATCTCGTCCAGCGAGAGTTCCCGTGGGTACGTCTTACCTTCCGTCTTCCATACATTGTAGCAGTAAGCGCAGGCAAGGTTGCACCGGGGCGTAATTTCGAAAACGAACAGAGGGCCTTTCATCGAGGGGCGCTAAAAGAGTTCAAGATCCATGAGAAGATCGTGCAGAGCAGGCAGCCTGTTTCGTGCATTGCTTAGGGATTCTTCCATACTCTCCAGTTCCTCAAGCAGCTCAGCGTACCGTTCTTCATTCTCTACCCCGAAATCTTGAAGGCTGTCCAGTA
>JAUVUL010000098.1 GCA_030600975.1 Candidatus Aegiribacteria sp. | reverse complement strand
GCTCCTGACCGACAACGTACTCATCCAGCAGAGCCTTGATCTCCGATGGTATGGGAAGCTCATCCTGAACCAGTTCAGGCATTTCGAGCTGATGATCACCTTCAAAATCAACAAGCTCACCGCAGTACCTTATGCACTCATCGCAGATATGCACTCCGGGGCCCTGAATCAGCTGTTTGACCTCACCGATCGGCCTTCCGCAGAAGGAACATTTTTTCTCTTTAGCCATACTCCACTCCGTCAGTTTCTGGATGTAAGCACGTTATCTACGATACCGTAGTCAACTGCTTCCTGGGCATCCATCCAGAAATTCCTGTCTGAATCCTTAGCTATTCTTTCAAGAGGCTGCCCCGTGTGCTCGGAGAGAATGATATTCAGTTTCTCCCTGAGTTTAAGGATCTCCTTCGCCTGTATCTCTATATCACTGGCCTGACCCTGAGCTCCACCCATGGGTTGATGGATCATCACTCTGGCATGTGGAAGAATATTCCGTTTACCCTCTGCTCCCGCAGCCAGAAGAACGGCAGCCATGCTGGCTGCTGTACCCATGCAGAATGTTGCCATAGGTGGTTTTATGAACTGCATCGTATCGTATATTGCCAGCCCGGAAGAAATCAGGCCTCCTGGGCTGCTTATGTACATGTTAATATCCTTCTTGGAATCCTCACCTTCCAGAAACAGCAGCTGAGCGACTATCAGGCTTGCAGACTGGTTGTTGAGGGAATCGCCGACGAATATAATACGTTCCTTCAGGAGGCGGGAATAGATATCGTAGGATCTTTCCCTGTTCCCTTCACGCTCTACAACAAAAGGTATAACGGATGACATCAGGACTCTTCCTTCCCAGCTGTTTCACCACCGGTTTCCCGTTCTTCATCTTCAACCTGGACCCAGTGCCATTGCGATTCCGACCTGTCTTCCATATCAGCTTCAGTCTCATCGCTTTTCTGTGGTTCCTTCTCAGTAATATCAGCACGATCCAGAATTAGTTCCATGGCTTTTCTGTTCTTCAATCTGTCACGAATAGATGATTCCGATTCCTCGGGGCTTTTTTCCTTCTCGATCAGTTCATCGGTGATTTCTAACTTCTCTTTTTCCGCTACGGCTCTGAGAATGAGAAATTCACGCACCTTGTTCAGCGCAAGTTCTTTTGCCGCGGTTAACGTTTCCTGTCCAGGGCCATCTTCCCCCAACCTGTTTATGTAATCCTGAGAAAGATTATCAACCATGTACACGGGCGGGACAAAGGGGTTGCTTTCCAGGATACTGTCAATAACAGCCCTCTCCTTGAGATATACGATCTCCTGGTCGTAGCGGGCTCTGACGCTCTCCTCAACCTTTTTTCTGAGTTCCTCCAGGTTCTTGACGCCGGCAGTCTTTTCGGCGAATTCATCATCAAGGTCCGGAAGAACAGGATATTTCACCTCGATCACCCGGAATCTGTGTACGGGAGGCTTATCTTCATCAGAAGCACCTTTGTCCATCCTGGCCGAGAATTCATAATCAGGAACTGACCCCGTAACCAGCTCGTCAAAACCGGCACCTATTTGCGATTCTCCAATTCTAACGCTGAATTTCTGCGTTTCTTCGGTGTTTCCAGCGGGACAGGCTTCAAGCAGTACAAGATCCCCATCCTCGGAAGGTCTGTCAACAGTCTCAAAACTGATCAAATTTTCCCGGAATGATTCAATTGCCTTCTCAACAGCGTCTTCGAGGTCAAGGGGAGGTATCTCTATTTTAATGCCATCTGTACCTGCGGGTTCAGGTGTTTCAAAGAGAGAAAATGTCATTTCGAAACTGTAAGCATCACCATCCACAGGCAGTTCTATTATCAAGAATCCAGTCCTCCTTCTCAAGAAGTCTGGAAGTAAAATTCTGTCTGACGCTGTCCGCGACTTCAGCCTTTATCATGTTTCCATACTGTTTATCGATAATCGATTTTGGAACCTTTCCCGGTCTGAAACCGGGCATTTCAAGATCTTTGGAGATCTGCCTTCGTATTTTCCTGAACAGTCCGCTTATCCTTTCAGCCGACTCGGTAAAGAGAACCGTTCTCCTGTTGTCTTCCGATTTAATGATATCAAACATATATTAATCTTTCCTGTTTCCTTAGAGATGGTGCGAGAGGGGGGATTTGAACCCCCACAAGTCAAGCTTACCAGATCCTAAATCTGGCGCGTCTGCCAATTCCGCCACTCCCGCAACGACATAAATTAACTGAGGTGCAAATATGCTTTGACATTGTTTTTACGTCAAAGCTCCTAAAAACAATTACCGTATGGATGGAAGGCTTTCAAATACCTGCTGATCTCTCCGAAGCGTTACCTGCCATTCTCCTTCTACTCTGAATACAGTTCCTTCACAAGGGCTGCCTCATCGCTGTCGGGATACCTGTACAGCAGAACGTCGAAAAGACTGTCCCTCACACCGGGGGCTTCATGGAGATGGTATATGTCGGCTGCCCTGAAAACAGCTCCAGGTGCCCATTCCGAATTCGGATACATATAGTAGAGAGCTACAAGGTCTTCAATTGCCCTGTGCGATTGTCCGGCCTCTTCCCAGCAGATGGCCATGTAGTATAGGGCATCGTCCGCAAGTGAGGATGCCGGGTACCTGTCGTGAAGCTCCATGAAACCCTCAGCTGAGATCTCAAAACTTCCCTGCTGGAACTGCCTGTACGCCTCATTGTAGAGAAGCTGTGCATCGGGTCCGGCGGTGGTATCCTGTTCTGTAATACCGGTGCTGCTGCCAAGCCTCATCAGCGCAAGGTCAAGTTCATCGGCAAGAGCGGAGAGTCTGTCCACAAGATCCGCTGTTCTGGTCCCCGACTGAGCCTGAAGGCCTCTCAGAAGAACCTCATTGTCTTCAACAGCCAGGGCGAGTGCTTCTATATCCTCCTTCATTCTCTGCTGATCGGCATTGATATTCTCTATCTCATCAGGTGTATGAAACCAGAAACCAAAACAGCCTGTAGACAGCAGCAGAATCGAAATCGATACGATTACTAAGCGCAACATGGTCAGTTCCCTGGAAGAACACGAAAGTGGGCTCTTCTGTTTTGTCCCCATGCCTGCTCACTATGGGCAGGATCAAAGGGTCTTTCCTTGCCGTAGCTGACGTATTCCAATCGACCGGTATCAACCCCGTAGTTAATGAGGTAGTTATATACGGCAAGCGCCCTGTTCTCCCCCAGAGCCAGGTTGTAGTCTATGGTGCCCCTTTCATCGCAGTGCCCTTCAATAAGGACCCTGAAATTGACAGTTTCCATTATGTACGAAGCATCTTCCATCAGAATCCTGAGGGCATCCCCGGAAAGTGCGTCACTGTCGTAATCGAAAAAGACATCGTTCAGGTGCTCCTGATGAACAAGAAGTATATCGGTGGATGTTAACATCCACCGATATACTTCTTGTTCATCAGGAGCACCTGAACGATGTCTTTTTCGATTACGACAGTGACGCACTTTCCGGGGATGCCCTCAGGATTCTGATGGAAGATGCTTCGTACATAATGGAAACTGTCAATTTCAGGGTCCTTATTGAAGGGCACTGCGATGAAAGGGGCACCATAGACTACAACCTGGCTCTGGGGGAGAACAGGGCGCTTGCCGTATATAACTACCTCATTAACTACGGGGTTGATACCGGTCGATTGGAATACGTCAGCTACGGCAAGGAAAGACCCTTTGATCCTGCCCATAGTGAGCAGGCATGGGGACAAAACAGAAGAGCCCACTTTCGTGTTCTTCCAGGGAACTGACCATGTTGCGCTTAGTAATCGTATCGATTTCGATTCTGCTGCTGTCTACAGGCTGTTTTGGTTTCTGGTTTCATACACCTGATGAGATAGAGAATATCAATGCCGATCAGCAGAGAATGAAGGAGGATATAGAAGCACTCGCCCTGGCTGTTGAAGACAATGAGGTTCTTCTGAGAGGCCTTCAGGCTCAGTCGGGGACCAGAACAGCGGATCTTGTGGACAGACTCTCCGCTCTTGCCGATGAACTTGACCTTGCGCTGATGAGGCTTGGCAGCAGCACCGGTATTACAGAACAGGATACCACCGCCGGACCCGATGCACAGCTTCTCTACAATGAGGCGTACAGGCAGTTCCAGCAGGGAAGTTTTGAGATCTCAGCTGAGGGTTTCATGGAGCTTCACGACAGGTACCCGGCATCCTCACTTGCGGACGATGCCCTATACTACATGGCCATCTGCTGGGAAGAGGCCGGACAATCGCACAGGGCAATTGAAGACCTTGTAGCTCTCTACTATATGTATCCGAATTCGGAATGGGCACCTGGAGCTGTTTTCAGGGCAGCCGACATATACCATCTCCATGAAGCCCCCGGTGTGAGGGACAGTCTTTTCGACGTTCTGCTGTACAGGTATCCCGACAGCGATGAGGCAGCCCTTGTGAAGGAACTGTATTCAGAGTAGAAGGAGAATGGCAGGTAACGCTTCGGAGAGATCAGCAGGTATTTGAAAGCCTTCCATCCATACGGTAATTGTTTTTAGGAGCTTTGACGTAAAAACAATGTCAAAGCATATTTGCACCTCAGTTAATTTATGTCGTTGCGGGAGTGGCGGAATTGGCAGACGCGCCAGATTTAGGATCTGGTAAGCTTGACTTGTGGGGGTTCAAATCCCCCCTCTCGCACCATCTCTAAGGAAACAGGAAAGATTAATATATGTTTGATATCATTAAATCGGAAGACAACAGGAGAACGGTTCTCTTTACCGAGTCGGCTGAAAGGATAAGCGGACTGTTCAGGAAAATACGAAGGCAGATCTCCAAAGATCTTGAAATGCCCGGTTTCAGACCGGGAAAGGTTCCAAAATCGATTATCGATAAACAGTATGGAAACATGATAAAGGCTGAAGTCGCGGACAGCGTCAGACAGAATTTTACTTCCAGACTTCTTGAGAAGGAGGACTGGATTCTTGATAATAGAACTGCCTGTGGATGGTGATGCTTACAGTTTCGAAATGACATTTTCTCTCTTTGAAACACCTGAACCCGCAGGTACAGATGGCATTAAAATAGAGATACCTCCCCTTGACCTCGAAGACGCTGTTGAGAAGGCAATTGAATCATTCCGGGAAAATTTGATCAGTTTTGAGACTGTTGACAGACCTTCCGAGGATGGGGATCTTGTACTGCTTGAAGCCTGTCCCGCTGGAAACACCGAAGAAACGCAGAAATTCAGCGTTAGAATTGGAGAATCGCAAATAGGTGCCGGTTTTGACGAGCTGGTTACGGGGTCAGTTCCTGATTATGAATTCTCGGCCAGGATGGACAAAGGTGCTTCTGATGAAGATAAGCCTCCCGTACACAGATTCCGGGTGATCGAGGTGAAATATCCTGTTCTTCCGGACCTTGATGATGAATTCGCCGAAAAGACTGCCGGCGTCAAGAACCTGGAGGAACTCAGAAAAAAGGTTGAGGAGAGCGTCAGAGCCCGCTACGACCAGGAGATCGTATATCTCAAGGAGAGGGCTGTTATTGACAGTATCCTGGAAAGCAACCCCTTTGTCCCGCCCGTGTACATGGTTGATAATCTTTCTCAGGATTACATAAACAGGTTGGGGGAAGATGGCCCTGGACAGGAAACGTTAACCGCGGCAAAAGAACTTGCGCTGAACAAGGTGCGTGAATTTCTCATTCTCAGAGCCGTAGCGGAAAAAGAGAAGTTAGAAATCACCGATGAACTGATCGAGAAGGAAAAAAGCCCCGAGGAATCGGAATCATCTATTCGTGACAGATTGAAGAACAGAAAAGCCATGGAACTAATTCTGGATCGTGCTGATATTACTGAGAAGGAACCACAGAAAAGCGATGAGACTGAAGCTGATATGGAAGACAGGTCGGAATCGCAATGGCACTGGGTCCAGGTTGAAGATGAAGAACGGGAAACCGGTGGTGAAACAGCTGGGAAGGAAGAGTCCTGATGTCATCCGTTATACCTTTTGTTGTAGAGCGTGAAGGGAACAGGGAAAGATCCTACGATATCTATTCCCGCCTCCTGAAGGAACGTATTATATTCGTCGGCGATTCCCTCAACAACCAGTCTGCAAGCCTGATAGTCGCTCAGCTGCTGTTTCTGGAAGGTGAGGATTCCAAGAAGGATATTAACATGTACATAAGCAGCCCAGGAGGCCTGATTTCTTCCGGGCTGGCAATATACGATACGATGCAGTTCATAAAACCACCTATGGCAACATTCTGCATGGGTACAGCAGCCAGCATGGCTGCCGTTCTTCTGGCTGCGGGAGCAGAGGGTAAACGGAATATTCTTCCACATGCCAGAGTGATGATCCATCAACCCATGGGTGGAGCTCAGGGTCAGGCCAGTGATATAGAGATACAGGCGAAGGAGATCCTTAAACTCAGGGAGAAACTGAATATCATTCTCTCCGAGCACACGGGGCAGCCTCTTGAAAGAATAGCTAAGGATTCAGACAGGAATTTCTGGATGGATGCCCAGGAAGCAGTTGACTACGGTATCGTAGATAACGTGCTTACATCCAGAAACTGACGGAGTGGAGTATGGCTAAAGAGAAAAAATGTTCCTTCTGCGGAAGGCCGATCGGTGAGGTCAAACAGCTGATTCAGGGCCCCGGAGTGCATATCTGCGATGAGTGCATAAGGTACTGCGGTGAGCTTGTTGATTTTGAAGGTGATCATCAGCTCGAAATGCCTGAACTGGTTCAGGATGAGCTTCCCATACCATCGGAGATCAAGGCTCTGCTGGATGAGTACGTTGTCGGTCAGGAGC
>JAUVUL010000251.1 GCA_030600975.1 Candidatus Aegiribacteria sp. | reverse complement strand
GGTGCAGGAAGTTCGGGATTCGTGACATTCAATTGTTTGCCGCCAGCAACAAAGCATCATTCTATCATAAATGCGGGTTTGCATTGCGTCCGCATGATGCACCTAGCATGGAATTCAGAAGTGAAAAATGGCAGCATCTTCGAAATACGTTTAACCGGAGTGCGGATGTGTACGATCGAATCCGCCCGGGATATCCGATCGAGCTAATCAACGATGTTATCATCCTGTCCGGAATCCCGGAATAAGGACGAATCCTTGAGATCGGCTGCGCAACCGGTAAGGCGACTGAACTCTTCGCTTCAACTGGTTTTACTATGGACTGTCTCGATATTGGAAGTGATCTGGCGGCTGTTGCAGCCGCAAAGTTCCGGGAATCCAATAATATCCGGATTATTGTAAGTCCCTTCGAAGACTGGAAACCAAACGGTCAGCTGTACGATCTGATTATTGCGGCAACTTCGTTTCATTGGGTGGATCCAGCGGTGGCATATGTAAAAAGTGCCGCGTTGCTGAAACCAGCGGGAGCTCTCGCCGTATTTTCGAATAAGCATGTTAAGAATAATGAGGGGTTCTTCGCTGCGGTACAGGACGTGTATCGTGAATTATCGCCTTCAATGACGAACACGACAGGAAACGTAGAGGAAAACCTCCAAGCGCTTCCGGGTGAGGAACATTTCGAGGAACCGATATTTCGCAGCTATCCCTGGTCGATGGAGTACAGTACGAGTCAGTATATCGATCTGCTCAGCACCTATTCAGACCATATCAATCTGCCTGACGCTGAGAGGAAGGCTCTTTTCACCGGTATTGCGAACCTGATCAACAGAGAATATGGTGATTGTCTGTTAAAGCATTATGAAGCAGTTCTCACTCTTAGAAGGAAGAAGTAGTGACATAGCGATCATGCTATTGCACCCGCTCCGAAACCGAAGGATACCCTGAAGCCCATGATGGAATTATGCTTGACATTATTGAGCAGATAGTGGCACTATTAACGGGCTGGTAACCGGAGCAGTCCGGATATCAATTAAGCCTGTAAGGATGGTTTGTTATGAAGCCTAAGATGGCCGTAATTCTGATCCTGGCGATAGTACTCACTGTCATCGTCATTCAGAACTCAAATGCAGCGGATGTGCATATTCTCTTCTGGAAGATAAGCATGTCCATGATAATCCTTATCTTCTTCGTTGCCCTTATCGGTTTTGTAATAGGATACCTTGCACATCATTTCATCACGGAACGAAAAAGCAACAAGTGATGTTCCGCAAGAAGGAAAAAATGAAGTGCATAACAATCGGCAGCAGAATCAGATACTTCATAAACAATCTACTGATCAGGAATCCCGTCTGGCAGATCCTTTTCCTCTTCGCAATATCAGGATTGATTATCATTACAGGAATGGTTCTTGTGAAGGGTCTTACACCCGACAGCTTCTGGTGGTCATTCACCAGGCTGCTGGACCAGGGTACCTTTATAAACGACAACGACACCCCGCAGATCGCCATGGTAGGGGTACTTGTCACTATTGGCGGTATTCTTGTTCTCTCCTTTCTTATCGGTATTCTGTCCTCCAAGATCACTGAACAGCTTGAAGCCCTGAAAAGGGGGAAATCCCCGGTACTGGAGAAGAATCACTACATCGTCTGCGGCGATGGAGACAGACTTTACGAAGTTACCAGGGAACTTATTAGAGCTCACGAGGAGGACTCCATAAAGGGCAAGATCGTAATCTTTTCAAGCAATTCCCGCGAGGAGTTAGAAGAAGTTCATATTCAACGCCTTGGAAGAAAGAGTTCGCGCAAGGTCATCTGCCGCTCGGGCAATACGACTGACGTTGACTCCCTGCAGCTGCCGTGTTTTCAGAAATGCGCAGGTTTCGTGATCGTAGGAGATGATGACGATGAAATACTTAAGACCCTGGTTGCTGTTAACTCCATAATAGAGAACAGCCATCCCGTGGGAGTCTGTGAATTGCGTAACAGGGCGACAAGAAGAATAGCACAAATGGCTTACAGTGATACCCACTGGCTCCCGGTACGGGAGATCGTCATGCGGCTTGTCGTGCAGGTATGCAGGCAGCCCGGACTGAGCGCGGTCTACAATGAAGTACTGAGCTTCGATCGGAACGAGTTCTACCTGAATGAATGTCCCGATGTAGAGAACTGCACGTTCAGAGAAATAGCGAATAGAATCCAAAGAGGTGTTGCTATCGGTATACAGTCTGCTGGGAAGATGTGGATTAATCCTGAACCTGATATGAAGCTGAACCCGGGGGACAGACTTCTTCTGCTGGCGCAGAACTCCAGATCTTTCACTTTTGCTGATGAGCAGATATCAGCTGGAGAATTCGTGAGCGCGAAGAGGGATGCATGTCGGAAGCCCCTTAACATGCTTATCTTCTCCGGAAGCAGCAGAAAATTCAGTTTCATGCTTGGCCTTCTGGATGCCTACGCGATGGAGGGAGGCGGCATACTCGTTGCCGGGTCTTTGCCACAGGAAGAAGGAGAAGCACTTCTCTCCGGAGTTAGAACAGTAAACTGTAACGTCGAGTATGTGCAGACGGAAAGAACCGATCCCGACCGGCTTGAAGAACTTCATCCGGATAAATATGACAGCATTATGGTGATTTCCGGGAAAGCAGCGGGAATGTCAGATGAAAACGCTGATTCCGAATGCATCATCACACTCCTGATTCTGAGGGATATCGCAAACAGACTGGGAGATTCATGGAACGCTACGGTGGTTTCCGAGATAAGGAATCCAAGAAACAGGCACCTTGCTTCCGCTGCCGGGATAGATGATTTTGTCATATCCAACGAGGTATGCAGCATGATAATGGCTCAGCTGGTCCTTGAACCCGGCCTTGGCCATGTATACGAGGAAATATTCGATCCCTCCGGCTGTGAGATCCAGCTGAGATCTCCTTCCGCTTACAGTTCCCGGTCATTCGCGCACCTCTCCGCAGAGGGGATCGAGCGCAGGGAAATCGTTCTGGGCTGGCTTACCGGAACAGGTTGCGAAGCAGAGGTCTCCCTGAATCCCGGGAAGCTGGATGAAATACCGGATGATATCGATACGAGGATAGTGGTGATCGCGGAACGGTAGGATAGAGATCTAATTTTCAATATTGATAATTATAACCTTCGAATAATCATCCGGATTTGTATCGAAAGCAAGAATTCTATTGTCGCCAAATACCATTCTCCAGTTGTGAGCTTCCGCAGGAAGTGTTGTTGATACCATGTAAAGATGATTTCCGCTGGTATCGTATACTTCGAACTCAGGAGACGGCCCCTCTCCCCTTCCGGTGGCAACCCACAATCTCTGCATCCGATCAACGTACAATCCAGTTATTGCATATCTCACCGGATCGGGTTCCCATCGAGCAGATATCGCTCTTGTATCACTATCTTTAAAGCCAGGTGTATCACATCTATAGGGCATGTGCTCACCGGCAATTTCTTCAGGGGTTTTGTTCATTTTGGTGTAGGGTTCTGATATTTGAAATAGAGTATCACCATCGGAGGCTAATCCCAGTATCCGGTATTCATCCTGTGAAAAGGGAGAATAGAATACGTTTCCATCCGGATCAGTGCAGAATGCGACATAGGGAATGTCTGCAGATCCATCAAAGTTATACATGTTGTATTCTGAATAATAGACGATATCCGGTTCCGGTGAATCGGACCAGGATCCTAATCGAGCTCCAATGTAGACAGCGTTATCTTCCCTGTAATAGTGTTGCTGCACCGCAACTACAGAACTATCTCTCCCTCTCTCGATCCAGACAGGAGTTTGGGGATTAAATCCGATTATTTCCCTTTTATAGCACATCAGCGAATCAAAGAATACTACTTTATTGTGCATGTGATCAGCCACAGCAATATCACCGTTTGATAGCATCGCTATTGAAGAAGGTTCGTTGAATTCACCGGGGCCGATTCCTGTATTTCCAGTACTGAAGAGGAATTCTCCCTCGGAACTGAAGGTGGATATTCTGTTCCTGATTGGATCAAGCAGTACAATTCTTCCATCAGGCATGAATGCTGCATCTATAATCGCTCCAAACATGTAATTGGAATCACCAATTTCGATTCCAATTGTATCTGCAATAACCAGCTCAATTGAGGATGCTTCACGATTCTCTTCCGTGATTTCAGTTGTCTCCTCGCCGCAGGACAATGAT
>JAUVUL010000152.1 GCA_030600975.1 Candidatus Aegiribacteria sp. | reverse complement strand
GTATTATATCCTGTACTCTTCCATACGCTGACCATCATCAGTGATACCAGGGCCAGGCTGGGTCCTGCCAGAAGTCCCTTTGGGTGTATTCCCAGTGGAGACAGCATCATTTCGAAAATGCCGCGGGGTTCCCTCAGCCATAGCAGCGGTTCTCCGCCAAGGGCGGTGATAATCTGGTTTATGGGACCTGCTTCGGGGTTATAAAGCCAGGTCCATACGACGGAGATGGCCACCGCGGATGTTACAACCGGAAGGAAGTAGATAGTTCTGTAAAAACTCTTCCCCGCAAGTTTGCGCTTTAGAAGCATTGCAAGGAAAAGTGGAATCAGTAATCCTGCCGGGACAACACCCAGAACAAAGAAGACCGTATTCAGAACACTCTGCCAGAAGCGGGCATCGGAAAGCATACGTGCATAATTCGCAAAGCCGACGAACCCGTGAAATCCACCGATATCGTAATCCGTGAATGAAGCTGTAAAGGAACTGAGTATAGGCAGGGTTCTGAAAACCAGCACTACAATCAGTGCAGGGAGTATGTAAAAGTAAGGGGCTAGCTTAGTTCTTATCTTCAATGTTATCCCCGAATTGAATCCCGACCATTAGAGTTGAAATGCTGAAAACCTCTCCGTCAGTTTGCACAACAATAGTTCCCTGAGTGTCAGTTCGCAAGATTTCAGAACCCAGTTCTCTGTAGATCTCAATAACTCGCGGATGCGGATGACCGAAACTATTGTTTCTGCCTGCTGAGAATACCGCTATCTGAGGGCTCAACCTTCTCAGGTACGGTGGAAAGACGGAAGTAAGACTTCCATGGTGGGGCACTTTCAATACCGTAACAGGTAGAGCGTCGGGAGTACGGGTTCGTTCCGATTTCTCTTCCATGTCACCGGTGAGAAGAGTAGAGAAGTTTCCGCAAGTAATTCTAAGAAGGGCAGAATTCTCGTTGATGTTGAGATCGGCTTCCTCCAAGCCGACGGATACCACGCAAACGGTAACGGCCGGTGACAGCTGAAATGTCATTCCTGCTTCAAGAAACCTGTAGTCGCAGCCCTCATCCATGACCGAGTTGAGAAAGTCCTCGTATAACCAGGAAGAAAAGGGCATTCCCGGGTCCAGAACCTCAAGAACTGTGAAATTTCTCATTACCGAAGCAAGACCTCCGACGTGATCTGCGTGGGGGTGCGAGAATGCGAGAATGTCGATGGTGTCAACGCTCAGCTCGCGGAGCCTGCACACAACGGGTGGTTCAAGTGGACCGCCTGCATCAGGCCCTCCGTCAAACAGTAGAGTTCTCCCGTCTACAGCCTCCACCAGAATCGCATCCCCCTGCCCGACATCCAGATAGGAGACGATCAGAGCGGGGGAGAGAGAGTCCACTTTTTCTATCCAGTGAAGAGTATCTGCGGCAGGGGCAAGGCTGATGTCTATGAAAACCAGATCTTCAAGCATAGTGATCGTTCCCGGACCGATACCGCTTACGTACTCAAGCTCGGATAGTTCCATGAAAGGACCGAACTGCGTTCTGTACTCAACGATATTCGAAGCCTTGACCGGACCGATGCCCGGAAGCACCTGAAGTGCCTCTTCGTCCGCGGTGTTGATATTGACAAAGTCGTTTGATAATAATGAAAAAGATAGTAATATAGCCAAAATCCAGTTCATTACTTGACAATCCTCGCTTTCAGGTTAAGCATATCTATAATAAGAAAGGAGGTTCGAATGAGGAACCTACTTGCAACGGTCGTAATCATGCTCATATTGGCAGTTCCTACCACTGCCGGTGATATAAGACTTGAAAGCAGCAATTTTTCCACGCTTGCTTACATAAGAGATACCGGCAGAATAGAAAACGCTTCCTTTGAGATTCTCGGATATATAAAGGAAGATGGAAGAATTGAAGACGATTCATTTCATACTCTTGGCTATATAGATGAAAATGGCAGAATTGAGGACGATTCCTTTAACGAGCTTTTCACCCTGAACGGAAATGGAAGACTCACCGATATGAGTTTCATGAAAGTCGCCGAGATTCAGAGCGACGGAACGGTTGAGAATAACCATTTTCAGGTCATTCTATACGCTGATGGAACCCATGCTGATATGACTGAACGGATTGCGATATTCCTGGTTTTTTTCAGTGACCTTCTGGAGGATTAGAAAAAACAACCTGGCTTCATTAATAAACCGCCCGATTTTCCATCGGGCGGTTTTGAATTACGTGAGATCATGTTTTGATCATTCTGCCGGATCGGAAATGGTTGAAGGATCACTGTCCTCCGGTAGTGCCAACCCCTCCAGTTCCCTCTCGTCCCGGGGAATGTATCCCAGTCTTGAAATAGTGTTGGATTCGCGGTGGCGAATAAGCAGGAGCATCCAGTCGTACTGTCCCCGCAACTCGAAGGCTTTCTTCTCGAAGAGGTTATAAAGCCTCTGGGTGAAATCCGTCCCGTCCGGCTCAGGTTCGAACGGCTCCAGCTCTATTCTGTATCTCATACCAGGAAGTATCCTGTTGCACGCGAGCAGCATCCTGCATCCGGTCCGGCGGTGCAGCCGGTAGGGGGTGGAGGAGGCGAGAACAGGCACGCCAAAGTTGATTACCCAGGTACCTCTCGGACCACCGTACCCGGTAGGAGCGATATGGAGGATCTCGCCTCTGTTCAGAGTATCGAACATCCATCCGGGATTCTCATCGGGAAAACCCACATGGTGCCACCGCTGGCCCACCCTGAGCTTTGCCTGTCGGACGAACGGAGGGTCATCGGAATAACGGCTGGAGATCAAACTCATCGGATAACCCGCCATGGCAAGGAGTATGTGCAGTGTCTTCTCGTCACCGAAATGGGGAACCAGAAGCATGACGCCTTTATCACTGGCAAGGGCTTCGTCCAGGAGATTTCTGCCCTTCCACTCCATATATTCCTCAAGATCTCCCGGTTTCATTCTGCCGGTGTTGAATAAAGCTACCATCGTCGACTGATGTCGTTTCCAGTAGTCCCTGATTATCCTCTTCCGCCAGATGTCGGAGCGGGATGGAAAGATACGTTGCAGATGGGCATCTATCAGCACATTTGTGGGGGAGTTGCCAAGAGAGCTTGAGATGGATCGGAGCATGCCAAGGATTCCGACCAGAATTACCGAGCCCCGCCTGCCGCGCATCAGTGCGGAAGCGGCAGCAACAGTCCTGTAGTACACTGAGATGAATAGAGATCCCATGGAGAGTTTCATTTCCTAACAAGGTCTGCCCTCAGAAAAGGATTACAGATAAAACAGGAATACTGAATGTCCGCATTCCCGGTTCACTCAATCCGATTACAGTCGTGTATTGTACCCTGTAATATAAGACAGATGAGATCTAAGTGAGCTAGCTTAGCAGCAGGAACCACCAGAAGATTTTACCTTTACTTCCATTACACTGCCACAGCAAACTATTTCGCAGTTTGAACAGTCGCAATTTTTCGTTACTTCCAGTTCAACGCCGCATTCAGAACACACAAGCACATCACCCTTTTTAACAGGTTCCATTATAACCTCCCTTATATTGTTTAATAATTTCCGACAAATTGAATATGTAATCATCCGGTTGGATGGTCAATCATAAACATCTTGACATTTTCATAAGTAAACATATGTATAGGTAGGAGGTGATAGCCGGTGAGGAAAATCACGGATCGTCAGAAACAGGTTCTTGAATACATCTGCGATTTCATAGATGAACACTCGTATGCACCAAGCATAAGAGATATACAGAAACACTTCGGACTGAAAAGTACAAAAGGGGTGAAAGACCACATAGACAGACTGGTGGAAAAGGGTTACCTAAGCAGGACAGAGGGTACAGCAAGGGCGCTGAAAGTCATTAGAGACGGCGATAAAGCCACCAGGAAAGTCCCCCTTATCGGAACCGTTGCTGCAGGCCTGCCGCTACTGGCTGAAGAGAATATCGAGGATTACCTGCCCGTATCAGCCGATATGGCAAGAACCGAGGGGATGTTCTTCCTCAGGGTAAACGGCGACAGTATGATCAACGCCGCAATTCTGGACGGAGATCTTGTACTGGTTCGTCCCCAGCCGTTCGTAGAGCAGGGGGAAATAGCAGTTGTCAGAATCGGAGATGAAGCAACCGTAAAGCGGTTCTTCAGATTTAACACCAGGGTAGAGCTGCATTCTGAAAACCCGGATTACACACCCATAGTATATTCTGATGAAGATGAAGATATACGGATAGTGGGCAAGGTTACGGCGGTATTCAGGACACTCTAATCGTATTATCAGACTTGCGTTAGGGGGATACAATTGAAGAATCGCTTTTCATTCAGGAGTTTGTGTTCAGCTGTGCTTCTTACACTCATACCTGGCTGTGCACGGTATGTAACAGTTATTACTGAAACACATTCAATTCCCGAAAACAGCACGGTTAAAGTATCAACATTCAACGGTTCGATTGCCGTGAGCTGGTACGAAGGTACTGAACTGATACTCGAGATAACCAGAACTTCCAGCAGGAGTGAGGAAGAACTTGAAAAAGCTGAAGTAGAGATCACATCCGGGATGATTACCAGCATTGAAGCGCACAGGCTTGATAGATATGCCAATGTAGGAGTAAGCTTGAAACTCAGTCTTCCACATGGCACTGAAATTGGTGAACTACACACATCTAACGGATGTATAGCCGTTTCTGGTGGAGGTGGTACCGCGACGGTTCATACAAGTAACGGTAACATTTCCTTTGAGAACTTCAGCGGTACTGTCAGTGCCGAAACAAGTAACGGAAGCATTTCAGTATCCGGCAGCAGCCTGATTTACGCTGCCTCTTCAAATGGAAGCATTACCGGAGAGATCATGAGTATTCCCACGGAGGGAATCGTACTGCGAACCAGCAACGGGGCAATCAATGTTGAGATTGATTCAGGGCTCGATGCCGATCTGGAGATGGATACTTCCAACGGTTCAGTTTCGGTAACGGGTGAGGGTTTGAGTAACGTAAGCATCCATGATTCAGATGGAAACGCAACTCTGGGCGCGGGCGGTAATCCCATCACATTCAGAACATCCAATGGAAACATCAGGGTGACGGCTGTAACTCCCTAGATCTCTTGATATTTCTCCAGAAGCTTTCTTACTATATCAACAATTTCAGACGGGCTGCAGGCGGTGTAATCCGCCTTTTGCATTTCCTCTGGCTTGCCGTAACCGTACAGGCATCCTATTGAAGGAATTGAGTTTTCTGCAGCGGCCTCAATATCATGGTACCTGTCGCCCACCATAACAGTAAAGGAACTGCCGGTACTGCTCATGATGCGTTCTATCCTGCGGGTTTTTGATGACTGGCCGTCCCTGCCCTCGAGTAGAGAGAACATATCCGCGATTCCCAGGGAATCGGTAACAAGTTCAATGTAAACAAGGCCTGCGTTTGAGCAGACTGCAAGATTGAAACCCATTCTCTTCAGTTCAGACAGCATTCTTGGGGTTCCCGGGTAGAGCTCCCCTCTTTCTGGAAGAGTTATCTTCTGATACTTGCGAATACCGTTGCGGAATTTCCGGCATGTTTCATCGGTACAGTTCAGGAGCTTCTGGCAAAAGACTTCCAGCGGCTCCCAGTAAAGGGCATCACCCTTTAAAACAGAAAGCATAACCGTATCTATTTTAAAAAACAAGACACCAAATAACGTATTTACGCCAAATGGTATTGACCCAATAATGAGTGTTTTCCAGAGTGAAAAGTCAACTGTTAATATCGGCCTTGC
>JAUVUL010000123.1 GCA_030600975.1 Candidatus Aegiribacteria sp. | reverse complement strand
GCATATGCAATAGATATGATGCCGGTAGATACCGTTGTATTTGGATACTCGCAGGAGATCGAAGTCGTATCATCGTGGATAGCTGAAGCCGGTATGGATGATACGCATTTAGTCGGAACGGGAAATCTTGAATCACCCGAAACCATATCTTCAAGTACGGTAGAGAATGTAGGACAGGCGCTGCGGATTATCCATTCAGGTATGAATATGCGTGCAGTGATGGAAATATTGGATAACCCCGACATGGGAGAGGGTCAGGCATCGTCCATAGGAGAAGGCTGGGACCTGTACGGCTGGGTGGATTCGGGAGAAGATCACAAAACATTTGCGTTAATAGCCATATCCCCGGAAGGAAGGGAACTGGGATTTATTCTTCTCTGTGATGATCTCTGCTGTGAGGAAAAGGGTGATCTTGCCATGATGCTCCTCTGGGAAGCCGTTCAGGAGCTTTGATTGACAGACCTTGCCAGTTAACATATAATGTATTAAACTTAAGCAAAGTTATTGTTGTAAGGGTGGAATTGGCCGCTCTTAAAACGAGGAGGAGAGTGATGAAAAGGGTCTTTGTACTAATATGTCTTCTTGCTTTCGCTGGTACGGCTTTTGCCGGGTTCTCAATTGGTTTCAATAGCGTGGAAGTCCCTTGGTATGTAAACGTAGCATCTGGTTATCTCGAAACTGAAGATGTGTACCTGCTTCGTTTTGGAGCAATGGCATCACCAGAATTCCGCATTGAGGCTTATGTAGGATATGAGAAGCAAACATATGAACTCGATCCTCAGCCCACGGTACCGGTTGAAAGCACCGGTTCAGGTACTATTTTCGGTGGTGGAGGATACTATGTAATAGCGGATCCCGCAAACACAAGCTTCAGTATCGGTGTCCGATTCCTTTATTGCAAAACCACGCTTGAACAAGGCACTACCGAATTTGAAACTACTTCCTATGCCATTGATCCTCTCATGAGAATCGACTTTGCTATCCCAGGTGCCGAACAACTGGCTCTCTTTACAGAATATGGATTCCGTTACGCTAAGGCAACAATGAAAACTACTGTTGGCGGAACAGCCAGCACCACCGATGATATATGGTCCGGTCTTGCAACATACGCACCCCCGAATATTCTGGCAGGCGCATACTACATATTCTAGCAAATAGATGTACTACATCGGGGCACGCATTGCGCGTGCCCCTTTTGTTTTGTGCGACCGGCATTTCAATGTATATTCCCCCGATACAATCTGATTTTCAATATAGTTCAATAGCAATTATCGAAAGAGGTGCTTCATGGCAGTGAATTTCAGGGGGCGGAGTCTGCTAACGCTTCTGGATCTTTCAGGGGATGATATAAGATACCTTCTTGACATTTCTCACCTGCTCAAAGCTGAAAGAACCGCCTTTCAGATCAATCAGAGATTCAGAGGAAAAACCCTTGCTATGCTCTTCGAGAAGAGATCCACAAGAACGCGGTGCGCTTTTGAAACAGCATTTGGAGAAGAGGGCGGTCATCCGGTATTCCTCTCCAGTTCCGATATCCATCTTGGAGTAAAAGAAAGCATCGAAGATACGGCCAGGGTTCTCGGCAGAATGTTCGATGCAATCATATTCAGAGGTTTTGAACATCAGACCGTTGAAACACTTGCTGAATTCTCCGGCGTGCCTGTTTACAATGGACTGACAGACATGTTCCATCCAACCCAGGTTCTTGCGGATCTGATGACCATGGAAGAAAACTTCGGACACCTGTCTGGTTTGAATTTCGTTTTTACCGGTGACGGCAGGAACAATATGGCAAACAGCCTGATGGTGGGATGTGCCACAATGGGAGTGAACTGTACAATTCTGGCGCCGGATTCTCTTTATCCTGAATCAGAGCTTGTTGATACTGCATCGCAGATTGCTTATGATTCCGGTTCGACTCTTACAATAGCTTCTTCACTTGAAGAAGCTGTACCCGGAGCTGATGTGATATATACCGATGTATGGGTATCCATGGGCGAAGAGGACAAGGCAGGGGAAAGAATGAAACTTCTGGAACCCTACAGGGTCAACTCCGACATGATGGAACAGGCGGACAACCCCGGAGTCATCTTCATGCACTGCCTGCCTGCGGTGAAGGGCAATGAAGTTACTGTGGATGTCATAGAGGGCAGTTCCTCGGTTGTCTGGGATGAGGCTGAGAACAGAAAGCACACCATAAAAGCCCTTATGGTGGCCAGTCTTCTTTAGATGGAGCAAAAATGATCATTCTACTTCTGCTTCTGGTTGCCAGTGGCGAATCGACCGAGCTTATTCCTACGAGGCC
The DNA here is from genome assembly GCA_030600975.1 of Candidatus Aegiribacteria sp. Taxonomy (GTDB): domain Bacteria; phylum Fermentibacterota; class Fermentibacteria; order Fermentibacterales; family JCC-6; genus Aegiribacteria. The sequence goes on along the minus strand of JAUVUL010000123.1, from coordinate 3,915 downwards.
CATGATCGAGGAAATAGATCCTTTGGAATATGTAGTAGGACCGGGTGATGTTCTCTGGTTCTCCATACAGGGAGGGGTTCCAGTGGAACTGTCTGGAAGCGGAGCCAACTCCATTCTCTATTTGACGGTTACACCCGATGGCTATGCCGTCATACCTTCAGCCGGTGCCTGGCCTGTTGCAGGGCTCCTGCTTTACCAGGTAACCGATCTTATTGAAGCCGGCTTCACAGCGAGATATCCCGGGCTGCGTGGAATGGCAGGACTTGCCGTTATCAGAACATTCAGAGTTCCCCTTACCGGTCAGGTGGCCAACCAGGGGATATATAATGTCAGCGGAGCCAGCAGACTGACGGATCTGTTGAACATGGCCGACGGTATTGCAGCAACCGGAAGCTGGACTTCGATTCAGATAGTTCATTCAGATGGTGATACCACAGAGGTTGATATTACCGAGTTTCTTCTGAACGGCTGTATGTATTCAAATCCTGTACTCTCCCAGGGGGACAGAGTGCATGTACCCTCAGCGGAGGAATTCGTCCATGTGGAAGGTGCTGTGAAAATGTTGGGTTCCCTTGCAACCGCCTATGCGGGCAGCCCGGATGATAATGCCTGGACAGGAAGCATTAGAGGAATGGTGGAATACATCCCCGAAGAAACTGTAAGCGTACTCATTCAGAGAATTGGCGGAACCAGGACCTGGGCTTCCAGAGATTGCTGTTACGTAATAAGAATTCTTCCTGGCGGTCAGGAAGAGAAGATCAGAGCTCCCCTGGATGACCCTTCGATCGATCCCGAACTTCTTCCCGGAGATAGAGTGATTTGTCCCGGAATACCTCCCATAGTGGCGGTAACAGGATATGTTTACTCTCCCGGAGTATATTCTCATACGGCTGATATGGGGGCTTTCTACTACATCTCACAGGCGGGGGGTCTTCTTCGCGAGGCATCCGAATCCGGGATAAAAGTAGTACTGTCAGATGGAAGCGAGGTACGTTCTACTGATGTTCAAGTGATTCCTCCCGGATCCTCCATCGTTGTTCACCGAAAGGTTTTAGTGGGCTGGCAGGATCCTCTCCTGATCTTTACGAGCATTGCGTCGATAGTTATCGCGTGGAAGAGTCTGAACTGATATGAATGAGGGAAGACGACCCCTGTGGTACTTCTACCTTCTGCTTAAAAACAGATGGTTTCTCGTGAAGGCACTTCTTATCATCATGATCCCGACCGTTGTCATTACTTTCATGCTGAAAAAGAAATACACAGTAACTACGGTGATTATGCCTCCCGAGGACCAGTCAGCTTCGGCTCTTTCCATTGCTAGTCTGGGGGTCCCCGAATTAACCGGTAACTTCAGTGGAGGAATGGGATTCTCTCTGCCCCTGATGACAACCATGTCGGATGTCTACGATGAAATACTGAAAAGTCGATCCCTTGCTGAGCATGTTATTTTATCAACAGCTTTCATCGATTCAACAAATCTCAGGAGTATTTACGATAATAATGAGCAAATAGGGCTCTACTGGGCAAGGTTGAAATTCAGGGAAAACTATTCGGCGAGTGTAACTCCATCTGGATTTCTGAGAATAGAGTTCACCTCTGGGAATCCATGGTACGCTGTTGAAATCTCCGAATCCATTGTCGCTACCCTTGACAGCATAAACATCGAAATTCTCTCAAGCCGGATGCACCAGGCAAGAGTCTATCTGGAAATACGGTTCGAGATGGCTGAAAGTATGCTCGTAAGTTCAAGCCTTGCCATTAAGAGGTTTGAAGATGAGTATGACATGGTAGCTCCAGAACAGGAAATGACTGCATATATCAACCGTCTTGTTATACTTAAGACTGAGTACTCAACACTCATCACGGAAATATCCGCCCTCCGTCAAGGCGTATCCGGCGCTACAAATACTACTATTCTGTTCAAAGAAAGGAAGGCAGCGGAACTGCTGAATGTGATAAGAATGCTTGAATCAGGCGTACCGGCCCCGGGTTACGAGGATGTTATGCCATCTGTAAGTCTGGATGACTTTACTGACATCAACTTCGAGTACGCCATTCTCAGGGCAGATTACGAAATGGCTCTGAGACTTACGAATACTGTCGGATTAAGCCTGCAGGAGGCAATATCTTCAGAAAGCCGTGAACAGACTCATATACGTGTTCTCGACCCTCCGAGACATCCCGGCTGGAAGAGTAAACCAAAAAGGATTTTAATCCTGATAGAAGTGTTCCTTCTGGCGTTCATTTCTCTGTTCGGTTTCCTGATAGCCAGGGAGAATATCCGGGATATTAAGAAGAAGAGACCCGGACAGTGGGAACCATGGCGCAAACTGTTTGAAGAGATCAGGAGGGATTTTTCCTTCAGACGGAGATAACTCTTATTTCAGGGATTCTTTTCGTTTATGAAATCGACGTATTTCCCGTAGCGTATTTCCGATATAGATCCAGTCTCAACCGCTGATCTTACCGCGCATCCGGGTTCGGAAATGTGTAAACAGTCTCGGAATCTGCATTCATCAAGATAATTCCTGAATTCTGGGAAACAGAACTGCAGATCGTTCCGGGGGATATGATCAATGGAGAACATTCTCAAACCAGGAGTGTCGATAACGGCAGTGTTCCTTTCCAGAGGGATTAATCTGGCAGCGACCGTCGTATGCTTGCCTTTGCTGGTCTTAGGGTTGAGGGTGCCTATCCTTACTTCAAGGGACGGATTGTAATACTTTACCAGTGAGGTTTTTCCCGCTCCGGACGGTCCTGTCATGACAACGGTCATTCCTCTTATGTATTTCCGCAGTTCATCAGTGCCGCGCCCCGTTATGCAGCTGACCGGGAAGAGAGGATAACCTGTTCTCTCCCTATCATAGGTGGTCAGGATCCTGCTTTTCAGTTCTTCATCCTTCGTGCAGCAGAGATCCATCTTGTTCAGTACAATTGTCGATTTCAATTTCTTCCAGCTGGCCGCTGCAAGAGCCCTGCAGACAAAACCGTCACTGAATTCTGGGTGTTTAATCGAGGTGACTATAAGGACCATGTCAACGTTGGCAGCGATTATCTGGGTTGATGTCCCCGAAGATGCTGTACGCTGAAGGACACCTGATCTGGGTAGTATTCTTTCAACAAGCGGGATGTCACCTGTTCTGACCGCCACAGCGTAATCACCTGTCACCGGCTTCATTTCATGGTAGACCCGCCCGGCTACTCTTGCTCCCATATCGAGGCCGCTCTCATCTATAATGGTGACCCCTCTCCTCCCAACGGAAGAAATTCTGCAGTTGAATTTCACGGAACTCAGAAGGATACTCCCATTGAATCGAGTTCTGTGAACCTCACAATGTGTTCACCTTCCCGACCCCAGCCCAGAATTTCCCTGACCATTCTTTCCAGATAGAGAGAATCGCTTCGGAGTCTCTGAATCTCCGATTCAAGAGAATCTATGTCCGCCTGCAGGCTGTCGATCGACAGAGAGATCCTGTCAACATCTCCCATAAGTCCAGCAAGGGCAATGAATCCATGCCTGTTGAAGACAAGAATCGCGGCAACGATGACAAAGACAGAAACAAGTATTACGTAGAATAATCTCCGGTTGCCGCTACCTCGCCGCTTCAAATCAACCCCTGCCGACGTTTTCGAATACTTGAGCTCCTTTGAAAACCGCCTGAGTCCCAAGATCCTCCTCTATTCGCAGCAGCTGATTGTACTTGGCGACCCTGTCTGTTCTACAGGTGGATCCTGTTTTCAGAAGGTCAGTGTTCATGGCAACTGAGAAATCAATGATATATGTATCCTCCGTCTCGCCGCTCCTGTGGCTCTCAACCGCTTTCCTGCCGTTCTTATGGGACAGGTTCACAGTGTTTATCGTTTCGGTTACAGTTCCAATCTGGTTCAGCTTTATAAGAATCGAGTTGGCCGCTG
>JAUVUL010000343.1 GCA_030600975.1 Candidatus Aegiribacteria sp. | reverse complement strand
GGATTGTCATCACCCTTTACTTCAACGTAATCATCGTGCTTTTCAACTATCCTGTGAACAACATCCATTCCAGGGACAGAATTACTGTTGTATACAATTACATCACCTTTTCTCAGCCTGTTAAATGGCACTTCTTCGAAGATGATGCAGTCACCTGGGTGGAAGGTCGTTCTCATGCTCCGCCCGCGGTAGAACCGGAAGGAAGACTTCACTGTTTCATGCATTTCAGGATTGCATCCTGATCGATGTAATCTTTTGGGAACCGCATGAGGTAGACCGGCGCTGAGGTCGAAAGGTTTCTGTAAAGGTCCAGTATTCTGGTATGGTAGATGCGGGGAATATGAAACCTGGCGCTATGGTGCTCGTCCCAGAGAAATGAGAACAGCTCTCGCGAACCCAGCTTTTTCAGGCTGAACTCATAAGCTTTCTCAAGCAGGAAAAACGCCGCTGGAACGGAATGTCCCGGGTCGGGCGGAAAAGTGGTCCATGGTGTCCCGTAAGCCAGCCACTGTCCATCTGTTTTTCTGAAGAGAACCCGATCATCAGCGAGTACCTTTCCTCCCTCACAGAGACTGGCAGCAGTCGTCTTGCCGCCTTCATCCATGGACAGGAAAACCGCAGCCATTCCATCGAAACTCACACATGAACTGTGGACTATAAGTGCATTCATGTCATGAAGAAACGGGGAGAATATTAACGGATCCACTCTGCCTTCGCTTAACGTTCTCTTATGCCCCCCGGAGTAGAAGACATCCATACGATGCTGGAGGAAGTCAGTTACTACTAGAGACTGCTCTCTGATCTCAAGTGTTACCCGTTCTCCGTGACCGGAATAATCTTCAAGCATTTTTCTGACAGGAGGGATATTCAGTATGTAGCTGTTCCAGGAAGGGATTTCGAAATGTTCAAGAGGATATTCGAATGTACTTAGCAGCTCATTTCGTTCATCATGAGAAAGAGGTGTTTCGGAAGAAAATGTTTCTTCAGTAAGGGTGTATCTGATGACGGAAAAAGGATCATCACAGTCCGAAAGGAAAGCTGAGAAACGGGGGAAAAGAAAACAATTTATTTCCGAGTTCGATTTTACGTGGAAACAGTTACTCGCAAGCTGAAAGGAATAGCTTTTAATGTAATTTTCAGCCACGCGTCATTATGTATGAAGGGAGCCCGCGATGCAGGCGTTAATTACGTTTCCTCCTCCTGGATTGCAGTCTCCCGTTTCAGGAAAAATACCGGTTGGAGAGCAGAACTGCGGGAGCTGTGCTACTGCGTCCCCACCTGGACAGTTCGCAACCGTTGGCATAGTTCCATCCGCACATATTCCAAGAGGCTGTTGCCCTACAACACCAAAACCGGAGAGGTTGAGTGCCACGGGTTTAATATATTGCTTTCTCTCATTCATAATATTCTCCTTCACTTTAATAATATATTCATTCTGGATTCAGGGAAAAGCCCCAGTTTTTCCGCTGCACTGCAGAAGCCGTAAGGAGCGTTGAGTTTCCCGGTTGCATTGTAGTTTCCCGCGACACATGTGCCCTTGCAGAATCTCTTATGAACACATTTGGAGCATATCCCTTCAAGTTCGTCCGGTATCAATTTCCTGAGTTCAGCGAGTTTTGGAGAATTCTTCCAGATATCTTCAAGATCGTCTGTTTTCAGGTTTCCGTATAAAAGATCATCAACCGACGTTCCTATCCCGCACAGGGCAAGATCTCCATTGGCCAGCAAACCGATGATATTGTGTATAGTGCATCTTCCCGGCCTGCTTCTGAGAAACCGCGCGGGTTTCTGGAACGCGAAGGGTATGTCCAGCATTACCAGTATCCCGGCGGTTGGAATTATGTCTTCTTCCATCCTATCGTTCAGCTTTATTATCTCAGGTACGTTGAGCGCCAGATCCCCGTCGAACTCCCTTCCCCGCCCCACATGCTGTACATGGTTGAACTTGACCGAACCGCAGCCCAGATCCTTTGCCAGCTCGATGACCTCTTTCACCTGAGAAATATTCTTCCTGTGAAGAGTGCATATCATCTGTGGTCTTATACCGGCCTCAACAAGGTGCCGTATTCCCCGGACAGCACTGTCGAAGGATCCCTTTACTCTCCTGAGTTCTTCATGTGTACGAGCGTCCGAGCCATCAAGGCTTACCGAGATGAAGTAGAATTTCTCGACTGAAGAAAGGAAAGAAGCCATATCACCATCAATAAGAGTGCCGTTTGTTTCAATAACGATACTCATTCCCTCTCTGGAAATGAGTTCGATGATATCTTTTATTTGAGGGTTAAGCAAAGGCTCTCCACCGGTAAGCTTCACCGATCTGAGACCGAGAGGCTTCCCCTGAGTCAGGGCTTTTTCGACAAGAGCCGGATCGAGGTGCAGGCTGCTTGTTGTACCCTCCATCTGATACTCCGGGTTAATCCAGCAGTGTGAGCAATTGAGATTGCATGCTCCTGAAGCGTACATGTATATGGATCCAAGTGCCGGTATCTCGGGAGAATTCTCTGTCATTCCGGTTCTCCTCTCCGAGCGGCAGCATCGCAGATGCTTCTGATTTCGTTGGCTTTCAGGAAGTTTTTGTAGCATCCTCGCCAGCTCGGTTCCAGAAGAGTCTTCTGAATCTGCTGGGTAACACCGGGGCAGCCGCCGTTGCAGTACTGTACCCATTCGCAGTTCGCGCAAGCAGGTATATCTGATAATGGAACCACATACCTCTCCCTAACCTGTCTTATTACAGGGCTGTTCTTCCATAAACCAAGAATATCATCGGTGAGCATGTTTCCAATGGGAAGGTCATGGAGCGTCATGTCTTTCGCTTCCTGCAGTGAGGATGGCTCAAGAACTGGTATGAAGCCCTGCAGGGCGACGTAACGGCTATCCTGCTCATTCTGCGAACTCCAGGCCCGGGGGTCGTCAGCCGAGACCAGGACCAGCCCTCCTCTGGCCCGGATATGGCTGGCGGTCATCAAGGGGTCGTGAGCCACGTTTACCCCAACATGTTTCATGGCCGCCATGGCTCTTACCCCGCAGATCGAAGCGCCCAGGGCAACCTCGAAGGCCGTCTTCTCATTGGTTGACCACTCAACATACATGTC
>JAUVUL010000057.1 GCA_030600975.1 Candidatus Aegiribacteria sp. | reverse complement strand
TTCCTGCTGACAAGACAAAGCGTGACCGGTTTGAGAGAGTTATCGCGCGCACTTCTTCTCGAAAGAGTTGGTACCAAATCTGGTCTGATAAATGTTTTAGTGATCTGAATGTACTTGTTACCGGTGATGCTGATGCTATCTGGAAGATTGTATTGAACGGTTTGTGTGAAGCAGGTGTACTCAATGCTCGAACCACTGCAGCCGGGACAGCATGGGGGTTATTACCAACGGTTCTTCGGGTGAGTTGTTCCGTTCAGCTATTGCGCTGTTCCAGGTGCGGTTACATTGCTTCTGCGAGTGCTTCTGAATCTGAGATATGGGAAGGTGCTCCCTGTCTTCGATCGCATTGTCAGGGACATTATGTGTTTTCGGAATCATCTGATGACTATTACAGAAGGCTTTATTCCTCCGGAGATGTTCAGAGGCTGTACGCCCATGAGCATACGGGGCTTCTGAGCAGGGAGGACAGGGAAAAACTTGAGCGGGAATTCCGCTCTCCTCTTCCCGATCTTCCGCGGAAGCCGTGGTATCCGAACCTTCTTTCTTCTACTCCCACGCTTGAGATGGGTATTGATATCGGTGATCTTTCCTCGTTGATACTCTGTTCTGTTCCGCCTTCCCGTTCAAATTATTTGCAGAGGACTGGACGTGCCGGGCGTCGTGACGGTAACTCATTGAGCCTGACTGTTGCTTCTGGTAAACCTCATGATCTGTATTTCTTCTCCGATCCTCTTGAGATGCTTGCAGGTTCAATTACTCCTCCGGATGTGTTCCTGGGGGCAAGCGCAGTGCTGGAGAGGCAGCTTGCAGCATATTGCCTGGACAGGTGGGTGGAGAGCGGTCTGCCTGCGGGGGCTGTGCCCCCTAAGCTGGGACAGGTACTGAGCGGGATGGAACCTAAGAATCTTAGTCGATTTCCGTGGAATCTCATAAGGTTTCTGCAGAGGAACAGGCAGGAGCTGCTGGAGGGCTTTTCACTTCTTTTTGAAAATGAGCTTTCCGGAGACAGTCTGGATCATCTGAGGAAGTTTATCACGGGTGATGAAAATATGGAAGGCAGCCTTGCCTGGAGAATATTGAACGGACTTATCAGTTGCCTTGCTGAGCGGAACTCTTTCAAGGGCAGTGTAAGGAATCTGAATAGTCGGATCAAGAAAAAGAGGGAAGAAGTAGCAAGAGGTCAGCACTGGCAGGAGGAACTTGATGAACTGCTACGGGAGAAGAAAGCCTATCAGAACCTTGTTCGGGATATGGATAACAAGGTAACATTTAATTATTTCACCGACGAGGGGCTGCTGCCGAATTACGCATTCCCTGAAGCGGGGGTACAGCTGCGTTCCATAATCTTTCGAAAACCTGAGAAACGGGAGAACGAGAAGGGTCAGTGGGAGACCTGGACGTATGAGTATGAACGTGCTTCTTCAACTGCTATTCGTGAGCTGGTTCCTGCAAGTACATTTTACGCGGGCGGCAGAAAAGTCGTGATTGACCAGGTCGATATGAAACTCTCAGACCTTGAGGACTGGAGATTCTGCGATGCCTGTTCTCATATGGAGCTGGCAAGCTCTGGTGATACGAAGACAGCATGTCCTTTGTGCGGAAGTACGCTATGGATGGATGCCGGGCAGAAACGGCAGATGATACGGCTGCGCCAGGTGTACGCTTCGACCAGTGATCGCGCAAGCAGAATCGGTGATGACAGGGATGAGAGAACTCCCGTCTTCTTCAACAGGCAGATGCTTGTGGATTTTAAAGGAGGGGATGTTGCCGGTGCCTGGAAACTTGATACGGAGGATGTTCCATTCGGTTTCGAGTTTCTTCGGAAGGTTACGTTCAGGGATATTAATTTCGGCGAGAGAAGCCCTTTCGGCGAGCAGGTGTCCATTGCCGGGAAGGAATTACCCCGGACTGGATTCAGATTGTGCAAATCCTGCGGGAAAGTGCAGGGGAAGAACGGTAAGGTCAAGCATGCGCTGACCTGTACTGCCCGCAAGAAAGAGGATGATTCTACCTTCCTGACAACTCTGTATCTTTACCGGGATTTTACATCCGAAGCGGTTCGATTTCTGCTGCCGGTTTCTTCTCTCGTTGCCTCCGGAAAAATGATCAACTCCTTTATCGCGGCTCTTCAGCTTGGCCTTCGGCTCAAGTACGGCGGGGCTGTAGATCATCTGCAGGTTACTACCGCTGATGAACCCGCGCCGGATTCCGCATTCCGCAAGAAGTATCTGGTGCTGTACGATACCGTTCCGGGGGGTACGGGATATCTGAAGGATCTTATGAAGGAGCCCGGGCGATTGATGGAAGTACTCCGATTATCACTCAACAGGATGAGATCATGTAAATGTACTCTGGATCCGGAAAAGGATGGATGTTACAGCTGCCTTTATGCCTACAGGCAGAGCTACGATATGCAGAGTATTTCAAGGGATGAGGCTATACGGTTTCTGTCAGAAATACTTGCTGGTGAGGGTAAACTCAAGCCAGTGCGTTCTCTTCGGGACATAAGCATTAACTCCCTGCTCGAGAGTGAACTTGAAGAGCTGTTCGTGCAAGCTCTGTCTGAAACAAAGATCGGGGATCAGTGTTTCAGCCTTCGCAAGCAGATTGTGAACGGCAGCCCCGGGTATTACCTCAAGGCAGGTTCTTTCGCGTGGCACATTGAACCGCAGGTATCGCTTGGTCCGTATGATGGTGTGTCGGTACCTTCGAGGGCAGATTTTGTATTCAGGCCAGCGTTGCCTTCTTCTGATGTTAAGCCTATTGCAGTTTTCACGGATGGGTTTGCTTTCCACAGGAACCGCATCGGTCATGATATGGCACAGAGAACAGCGATTATCAGGAGCGGTGAGTACAGGGTATGGTCACTCTCATGGAGTGACATCTCTCGTACTGAGGAAAACTGGTTTGTGGATTTCCTCTCAGTAGAAATGGCGCGGAGTTCAGGGTTGCTAGGAAGCCTTCTTGACGGGTTTGAGATCAGGGAGATGGATGCTTTAAGGAGGGGTGACAGCTTTGAATGGTTTAAAAAATATCTGGCTGAGCCTTTGGAGGAATCCTGGAGGAAGTATGCCTACGTGCAGTGCCTTGCGCGGATGGATAACTCGATCGGTACGGATGAGAACCTGATATTCCACTGGAAGGAAGATCTTTCGAGCACGGCTGGGAGTATTGGAAGAACTCTTGCTGATGATATAGATGGACCCGCGCAGTACGGCAGGAAAGAAGACGGACCATTACGGATGTTCCTGGTTGCTGTAAATGAGAGCATCAGATCACGCATACTTGCCGGAATGAATGTACTCCTTCTACTTGATGACAGGATTATGTCTAAGAACTTCAGAGAGATCTGGAATGGATACCTTCGGATGCTTAATCTGTTCCAATTCCTTCCGGGATGCATTGCTGTTTCCGCAAAGGGTGTTGAACAGGATATTTCAGTTGGGGTGACTCCTGTCAGTGTTGCAGTTACCGGGGTTACTGAATCAGGGTCTTCTGAATGGGATGAAGCGATGGAGCTTGCAGACCCTGAACTGCGCCATCTTCTGGAAAGAGTGCGAGAGTCGGGTATCGATCCTCCCGAGACGGGTTGGGAAATCGCTGGTTCCGATGGATCTGTTGCCGGGCAGGCTGAACTTGCCTGGAAATACTCGAAAGTAGCATTACTGATCGAATCTCAGGCGCATTTTCTGGAAGAATTCCAGCGTCAGGGATGGAAAGTGTTTACACCAGAGCAGGTAGAGGAGAGACCGGTGGCTTTCATATCAGCCCTCCGTACGGCGGCAGAAGGGAGTGAACAGCCATGAGTGAAATTGTAGTTGCGCTGGGAAGCGATTTCCTGTCCGCATATTCCCGGATACCGAGGAAGCAGCAGGGGAAGGTAAGGGAGTTCATCAGGAAATTCAAATTGAACCCGAAATCTTCGGGCATTAATTACGAGCGTATCCATGATTCTCATGATAGTCATATCTGGTCCGTCCGTATCGATCAGAACTACCGGGGCATAGTTCACAGACCTGATGGCGGTTGTACTTACATTCTTCTTTGGGTCGACCATCATGATGATGCATATGCCTGGGCAAAAAGACGCAAGGTTGTAATACATCCTGAGACAGGAAGCCTTCAGGTTCTGGATGTTGAGGCTTCTGAGGCAGTCATTGAGAATCCTTCAGTGAAGGATGAATTGTGTCTTTTCAGAAAACTTAAGGACAGGCATCTCAGGCAGTTCGGTGTACCGGAGATAATGATTCCTCAGGTTAGGTGTCTTACTTCCGAGGAAGAGCTTGATGATCTGTCGGCAGCTTTACCTTTCGAGGCGTTGGAATGTCTGCAGATGTTCAATGCAGGATTCGATCTTGAAGAGATACTAAGTGAAATAGCAGTTGATGCGGATATAGATACGGATGATTTCAGCACTGCTCTTGAGCGGGATGGTTCGAAACGTTCCTTCTGGGTAGTGGATGATGAGCTTGAACTTGCAGAAATGCTTGCTGCTCCGCTTGAGAAATGGCGGGTATTTCTGCACCCGTCGCAGAGAAGGCTTGTTGAGAGAGACTGGAACGGTCCCGTGCGGGTGCTGGGGGGCGCGGGAACGGGTAAGACCGTTGTAGCGATGCACAGGGCAAAATGGCTCGCGGAGAATGCTTTCACCAATCCGCATGACATGATACTGTTCACTACATTCACAAGGAATCTTGCAGGGGATATCAGAGAAAATCTTAAGAAAATTACTCCTGCGGATGTCATGAAGAGAATCGAGGTTGTTAACCTTGATGAGTGGGTCTGGAGTTTCCTGAAGAGAAACAGGTACGATTACCGGATAGCAATTGGAAAAGTAACTCGGGATTTCTGGGAAAAGGCTCTGTCTCTTTCGCCTGAAGGTTACCAGGAACCTTTCTTCAGGGAAGAATGGGATAGAGTCATTCAACCTCAGGGGATAGATACACTCAGGGAGTATCTCAAATGCTCCCGCACCGGTCGGGGAACAAGGCTCACAAGAAAGCAGCGGAAAGAGATATGGCATGTCTTTGAGGAGTACAGAAGACTTCTTGATGATGCAGGTTTGCGTGAACCGGCGGATGCCATGCGGGATGTGCGGTATATCCTTGAATCAAAGCCGGGTATTCTTCCATATCGTGCAGTTGTTGTTGATGAAGCACAGGATATGGGTCCTCAGGAATTCTTACTGATCCGGCAGATTGTACCCGAAACAGGTAACGATATCTTCATAGTCGGAGACGCTCATCAGAGGATATACGGGAAACGGGTTGTTCTGAGCAGAGCCGGCATTAACATACGAGGTAGAGGCAGGAAGCTCAGAATCAACTACAGAACGACTGAGGAGAACAGGAACTGGGCGCTGAAATTGCTTTCGGGTCTGAGCTTTGATGATCTTGATGGAGGGATTGATGCTCAGGAGGGATACAGGTCTCTCGTACATGGAGTGGCTCCTGAGATACACGCGTTTGAATCGTTCGATGAAGAGATCGAGTTTATTGTAAGCAGGCTCGTTCCCATGCTTGCAAGTCCCGGTCAGATGAGCAGTGTCTGTATTGCAGCCAGAACTAATTCACTGCTGAAGCAGTACGCTGATGAGCTCGCTTCACGCGGAATCGCCACGTGCTTTGTAAAGCCTGATCATGAAGAGGATAGAAGCTCACCCGGAGTCCGATTGGCGACAATGCACAGGGTGAAAGGGCTGGAGTTCGACACAATGATTGTTGCTGCTGTAAACGATGGCGTTATGCCTTTGCCCAGGGCTATGTCAGGAAGCGATGCTGTTACTCTGAAGGAGCAAGAGAAGTCTGAGCGAGCTCTTCTTTATGTTGCAATAACAAGGGCTAGGAATCTAGTCATAATAACAGGAATTCACACTCTGAGCGTATTCATTAGTACCTGATCTTTATGAACTGTATTGGTTACTGTTATATCAAACTGATATCATTTCGATAATATTTTCAGATCTATTAAGCTACTTGAATCTTATTTCCATTCACTAACCTTGATGAGTAATTCGCCTTCGATGTAGGATCTGGAAAAAACGATCCTGGCTTCCTTGCAGTCTTCATGAATATTAGTACTTGGAAGCCATTCGAGAGGTATTGGAGTTGTATCCCCTTGCCAATTCCATCTGTGTGTTACTTCAAAGGTTCCATCGGGTTTGCTTTTCACCTCGAATTCTAGACTTTCATCGAATATTGCTTTGCCTTCGAAGTATTCATCGAACCACAATTTCTTGTCGATCTGGTACTGTGGTACGATTCGTACATGCACTAGGAATGCCATAGCTTTATCTTCTTCATGCTCATACCTTTTGACAATCTTCCGTTTCGAGAGGAAAAGTGTGTGAAGATGTGTTGGGCTTGCCAGCATATCATTCATCGTTCTCATGGTTGCTGATGCAGTGTCCATAGTTCTTCGGTGAATTTTAACCGGAATACCTCTTATACTTATCTCCGTCTCGACGTAATAGGATGCACTGATGTTCTTCTTTTTCGGAAGACGTAGGTTAGTTGCTTTGAGTCTCAACATAACTCTGGTATCTCCGAACAGAAATCTTTCGAGATTCTGGTAGCCTTCTTCTGAATTCACTATACCGTAATGTCCCGAATGGCTTCTGTGTACAAAAGCTCTTGGTGCTTTATCTATGTATGCGTTTTCTATTTGAACTAGACCGTCACTGATTGGCCCTACAGCTCGTCGGGCTAATCCTCCTAGAGTTGAGTAATCACGGGAATCAGTTCCAATCAAACAAAATGTCTTCTCCGGAGGAAATTGCCCATTTAGGGAATTGAGCTTATCATCCTCCAGGGCAAGGAATTCCTTCATTCTCTTGGGTCCGAAATTCCCTGCGTTATTTGGATCTAAGAAGTCTCTGAATCCTTCAACCCATCCAAGACCAGCTCTGAAGTTGATACCCCCATGGGGAGTTGCATAAGTGAACAGCTTTGCGACTCCCTTCCGCTCCGTGTCTCCAGGTTTTCGGTGATCCAAATCCAGTATGTCTGGATTCTGCAGATAGCACCTGCATACCAGTCCACCCATAGAATGAGCGATGAGAATAACCTGGAACTTTGCATGACCCGGTGGCTGTTCAACTCTTTCACGCACCTTAAGGATGAACTTACGCAGTTCCTCTGCGTGGAATTCGATCTCCTTACGAGAGGCTTCATTTGTCATCTCGTTCGAACTTATATCGTAATAACGGAATATCCAGATAGATCTGTAAGGTATTGGACCTTCCGGTAATATCTTCCCGTCTCTATAGGCATCGACATATCCATGATCCTTCATTAACCTAATCAATGGTGACTCGAACACCCATTTGTGTACGTTTCTAGAATTATCCTGGCGGTACTTCGTAGAACCCAGATTGAAGCCCATATACGGTGTAGCAGCCGTATCTTCTATCTGACCCTGAGTTCCGGCGTAACCGCGAACATAGATGATAGGTAAATACTGCTTCGGATAAGCGTATACCGTGTTTGTCTCGCTATTCTGCATTTGATACTCCAATCAATTCCGTTAAGATGGAGGAATTATCATTCGTTTTTTGCTCAACATATCGGACGAACTGCAAGCACACCAATGTAGTCACCTTCTCCAAATAGATCGTGGAATCCCATCTGAGGGCGTTATTCTCAGAACTTGTGTAAAACCTAGTTTCATGTGGAATTCGATTGATGTAACGTTTGCTGGATCTGCTACAATAGCTGCGAATACTGGAGTTATGGGAATGTTCTTGAACAGATGCTCATATAAATCAGTACCGATACCTAATCCTGAACTTCCCTTTCGAACGCAGATTTGTTTAACGATGATGAAAGGCCCTTGAGCAAAAGCCTGAATTGCATCATGTGCGTTACTACCAGATCCAATAACTGATTGTGAGAATCCCAGCAAAAAGCCCTGTAATGTGGAATCATCCACTGCAGCGTAATAGTATTCGCTAATATCAAGAAAGCGGAGATAATCATTCTCAGTGAAATTAGAAATCAGGAATCCTTCAGTGTGAGGGATATCTACATAGGGAGTATTGACTTGATAACTGCTGGCAATCTTGAATATCTCGGGGAT
>JAUVUL010000360.1 GCA_030600975.1 Candidatus Aegiribacteria sp. | reverse complement strand
CCCCAGTAATCCTCCGTCTGTGGATGAACAAGGGGGTCTCCGTAAACCTCACTTGTTGAAGCAAGAATAAACCCCGCTTCCTTGACAAGCGCCAGGCCAAGGGTTTTATGAGTTCCGAGAGAACCCACCTTCAGGGTCTGTATCGGGTAGGTCAGGTAATCTATGGGGCTTGCAGGAGAAGCGAGATGGAAGATAAAATCAAGCCTTCCGTGTACGAAAATGTAATTAGTTACATCATGGTGTATGAAAGAGAAATCTTCTCTGCCGGCAAGATGTGAGATATTGTCTGTTGTTCCCGTGAGCAGATTATCCATGGCCAGAACATCGTGCCCGTCAGCCAGAAGCCTTTCGCAAAGATGGCTGCCTATGAAACCTGCACCACCGGTTACCAGAATCCTCATTCGCTCACCCTGGAGTTTGTCAATCTGTCCTGATACATGGAAAGGTAATACTTCCTGAATTCACCGGACTTGATTTTCTGCCACCACGCACTGTTCCTGCTGTACCAATCTACTGTCTTTCTGAGGCCTTC
Source organism: Candidatus Aegiribacteria sp. (assembly GCA_030600975.1). Classification (GTDB taxonomy): domain Bacteria; phylum Fermentibacterota; class Fermentibacteria; order Fermentibacterales; family JCC-6; genus Aegiribacteria. Next base: position 2,378 of record JAUVUL010000360.1, on the reverse strand, counting down.
CTCGAAGTCTGTGGAGGCCTTCCAGCCGATCTCGCTTTCGATAAGACTGACATTCAATGCGTACCTTCTGTCATGACCGGGACGGTCCTCAATATATCTTACAAGGCTTTTATCGGCATCGGTAATTTCCAGTATGGAAGCGGTAACCTCCCTGTTGGTGTGTTCCTGTCCTGCACCAACATTGTATATCCTGCCCGGTTCAGATTTCTCTATAACCATTATCAACGCTCTGCAGTTATCCTCAACGAACAGCCAGTCCCGCCTGTTAAGGCCGTCTCCGTAAAGAGGGAGAGGCTCACCGTTCATGGCGTTGGTTATGAACAGAGGGATAAGTTTCTCGGGATACTGGAAGGGACCGTAGTTATTGGAAGCTCTGGTTACAGTTACCGGAACCCCGTATGTAGTCCAGTAGCTCATCGCCAGAAGCTCACCTCCGGCTTTCGAAGCCGCGTAAGGGCTCCTGGGTGCAAGCTGGTCCGTTTCCATGGAATTCCCTTGTTCCACACTTCCGTACACCTCATCGGTTGAAATCTGCAGGAAGAGTTGCCTGTCTTCCTTTCTGAATACTTCCAGAAGGACTCTTACTCCCTCGATATCAGTTCGGACAAATGAGGCGGAATCATCAATGGATCTGTCCACATGGGTTTCCGCTGCAAAATTAACTACAGCATCGCACCCTTTCATCGCCTTAGAAACTGCCTTTTCATCACAGATGTCTCCTCGGATGAATTTGAACCGAGAATCGTTGTCCAGATCTTCCAGGTTTTCTCTTCTGCCGGCGTACGTCAATTTATCAAGGACGGTAACCTCCCAGTCAGGCCTGGCCTTAAGCGCCATCCTGGTAAAGTTACTCCCGATAAAGCCGGCTCCTCCGGTAACCAGTAATCTCATATCGGATCTCCCCTGCGGAGTTCTCTTGCCATTATGCCTGCCTGTAGCAGACCATCAATACTGCACCCGGAATCGGCCCACCATCCTTCAATGATATCAGCATGAAGCTTATCGTTTTTCAGGTAGGCGTTGTTGATATCCGTTACCTCCAGCTCACCCCTGGCAGAGGGCTCAAGACTGTCGATAACCTTGAATGCGAAGCTGTCATACATGTAAACACCTATCACGGCATAACTGCTCCTGGGTCTCTCCGGCTTTTCCACAATCGAGATTACCCTGTTGCCATCCAGTTCCGCGACTCCGTAATCACTGGGATTATCGACTTTCTTAAGGAGGATTCTTGCGCCCTCTTTCTGGTCTTCAAAAGCAGCAACTTTTTCGGCAAGAGAATCTTCCAGGATGTTATCCCCGAGGATAACGACGAATTTACCCCCCCCTACAAAGGTCCTTGTAAGGCCTATGGCTTCGGCAATTCCTCCCTCATTAACCTGGTAGGCATAGTTAAGGGTATTAAGCCCGAATTCCGACCCATCCCCCAGCAATCTGAGGAAATCACCGGCGCTGTTTCCTCCTGTAACCAGTATAACATCCTTAATCCCGGCTTCGGCAAGTTTCTGAATCGGATAAAAGATCATCGGCTGATCGTAGACTGGTAAAAGATGCTTGTTGGTTATACTTGTCAAAGGCTGCAATCGAGAACCAATCCCTCCTGCCAGCACTACACCTTTCATATACGATCCTCTTCCTGTTCAAGGAACCTGTCCGACAATGAAACATTAGTATAAAACCCACACAGCCGGCTATAATACTCGCATATTATCGTCAAATACATCCAGTATTCTCCTCAAATCTCCGAGCATTCTTTCTCAGCTGTGAGAATCTTCTGCTCAATGTACATTGTCGGACACACTCCTATCTTACAATGGCCAACTTCAGGAATCTTTGGTCGCCACTCTGGGTTATCCGGACTATATAAGTTCCGGATGCTGCAGGATTTCCATCGATGTCATATCCATCCCACGAGAATGCGTTTCTGCGCTGTGACAGGGACTCATAAACAAGTTTTCCCGTCAGGTCAAACAGACGGATATCAAATTCTTCATCCGTCAGTCCTGCTACGCCGAGAACCTGTCCATCCCCAGGTATGAAAGGATTCGGGTAGACCGTAGCAGTTTCCGTGTTACCGCTCATACCCTGTTCGAGAGTAAGCTTCCATAAACCGTGATCGGTAACAATGTAAAGAAGTCCATTATCAAAATCGCAGGCAGCGTTTCTTATATTGAGGGACTGGAGGGGTGAATTAATAGTATTGTACTCCTCAATCGTCCCGTCGGGATAAATCCTGAAGAGCCCCTCGCCTGATGCCGCCCACAGGCAGGATAAATTATCAAAACAGAGCATGGATGCATTGCCGGTGACCTGCTCTACATCAGTAATGGTCTCGTTATCAATGTTCAGAAACACAAGACCCCCTGTTGTACCAATAT
>JAUVUL010000361.1 GCA_030600975.1 Candidatus Aegiribacteria sp. | reverse complement strand
GTACTTGGCGACCCTGTCTGTTCTACAGGTGGATCCTGTTTTCAGAAGGTCAGTGTTCATGGCAACAGAGAAATCACTGATATATGTATCCTCCGTCTCGCCGCTCCTGTGGCTCACAACCGCTTTCCAGCCGTTCTTATGGGCCAGGTTCACAGTGTTTATCGTTTCGGTTACAGTTCCAATCTGGTTCAGCTTTATAAGAATCGAGTTGGCCGCTGCGGACCTGATAGCTCTTGATAGCCTTTCCTCGCTGGTTACAAGAAGATCGTCTCCGATAATTAGTATCCTATCTCCGAGAAGACGGTTCATCCTCACCCAGCCCTCCCAGTCGTCCTCAGCCAGCCCGTCTTCGATACTTACTATGGGGAATTCTTCAATGAGCTCGCTCCAGTAATCAACCATCTTATCCGATGAGAGGCCCTTTGGGTCACACCCATGCATGAAATAAAGACCATCTCTATAGAATTCGCTTGCGGCTGGATCAAGGGCGATAAAAACGTTTTCGCCGGCCGTGTATCCCGCATCAGCAATGCTGTCAACGATCAGCTCAAGAACTGCATTATTGGAATGCAGATCGGGAGCCAGCCCACCCTCATCACCTACGGCAGTTGAAAGGCCCATAGACGAAGCCCTGCGCTTCAGGGCATGGAATATCTCGGTTCCAGCCCGGAGAGCCCTGCTGAAACTTTCAAATCCTGCGGGAACTATCATGAATTCCTGCAGGTCGATAGGATTCGAAGCATGCTGCCCACCGTTGAGAATATTCATGAAAGGTACCGGAAGGTGCCTTGCCCCCGGGCCGCCAAGATACCTGTACAGTGGAAGCCCAAGGTGGCTTGCTGCCGCTCTGGATACCGCCATTGAAACAGCCAGCATGGCGTTCGATCCCAGCTTGCCCTTATTGGGAGTTCCATCAAGCTGGATCATTATTTCATCGATTAATACCTGGTTCATTGCCGAAAGACCGCATATTCCTGGTGCAATTATCTTTTCAATGTTATCAAGAGCTTTCAGCACACCTTTTCCACCGAATGGGTCACCACCGTCTCTCAGCTCAACCGCTTCATGTTCTCCGGTTGAGACTCCACTGGGGACCGCCGCTCTTCCCCAGCCACCGCCACGAAGAAAAACCTCTACCTCCACAGTGGGATTTCCTCTGGAATCGAGTATCTGACGTGCATGAATATCGACTATTTCGGGCATCTGCATTCCTTTCTAAGGTATGTATTTTCACTTTGAAATATACAGCATGACTAACTATTCGAGTATGAATTCCATATGAGCATTAACCTACGAAAAAGTAACCCGGGTTGATCCCATCGATATGTACTCGTCAATAATCTCTTCAGGTGTAACTGTTTCCAGAACGGAAAGAATCGCATCACTTATCTTCGGATCAAACTGAGTTCCACTGTTTTTCCTGATTTCCTCTATCGCGAAATCAACACCCGGGGAATCTCTGTAAATCCTGTCTGAAGTCATGGCGTCGAAACAGTCAGCGACAGCGAGCATCCTGGCATGGAAAGGTATATCTTTACCGGAAAGCCCGGCTGGATAACCATTTCCGTCGAATCTCTCATGATGGTACCTTACAGTGTTTATGAAACTTCCGAACGCGGTAACGGGCCTGAGGATATTATAACCTACCTCCGGATGAGTCATGATGACACTGTACTCCTCCCGCGTAAGGGAGCCTTCCTTGTTCAATATTGCTTCAGGTATGCCTATTTTGCCTATATCATGAAGCAGAGCAGCGTTGTTCAGCAGGGCGATGTCTCTGGCAGGTAGCTTCATCTGTGAGGCGATCTTGGAGACGTATGCGGCTACGTTCCTGGAGTGGTCGTGAGTATATGGGTCCTTCGCGTCCACTGCGCTGGCAAGAGCCGAGATGGCCTGGATATAGTTTCTCTCGCTTGTTTCAAACAGGTAGGCATTACTCACAGCCGCAGCAGCGTGCCTTATGAGGATTGGAATGTATGATGGAACTCTGCTGGATATCTTCTCCTTTGGCCAGCTTGCAATTACAATCATTCCCCTGAACGAACCGAACTCACCAAGATCCAAAATATCTACAACAGGTGAACTCTGCCAGTCGGCGATCCTTGCGCTGGCGAAAGAATCCCTGATTCCACTGTCGAGGAAAAGCTTAACGTCGTTGCTGTCCTGTGTTTTCTCGAGAAAAGCGCGGAAACCCGTCCCAAGAACATCCTCTGGAATATCGGATCTTACCAGCATGTAACTGAGAGGTATCATATCCTTACCGCTGAGGAAAATTCCGAAAAGGTCAAATGCAACCATGGATTTCAACCCCAGTCTTATGGAGGAAAGAACATGGCTTGTATCGAGGAAAGAGGAAAATTCCGCGGCGAGCATGTTAACCTTCTCGAGATCATCGGCCTGCTCTCTGAGATTGGAAGCCATCCTGTAGGTCGTAAGCTGATTACCCGCCTGGGCGGAAAACAGTCCCATGAGTTTAAGATCGCGCGAGGTGAAGGACGCTGGATAATGTGATCTCGTGACCGTGCATACTCCGAGGTTGCCCTCCGGACTGGGAATTGGAACAGCCATCAGGGAAAATATTCCAGTGTTCTCGGGAAAAGGGTGTTCCGAGTCTTTACCTGCAAGATAACCCCCTTCGCTTACCAGGGCCGCTTTACTCGCAGACTCCCAGATTTCTTCGCTCAGAAGCTCTTTATTTCCAGATTCTGCCTTTCTGAGAAGAGAACCCCCCCTGGGCTCTTCCGTCAGGTATATCCTTGCAGAGTCTCCCCTGAAAGTTTTTTTCAGGCTGCTGACCAGATTATCCAGATATGTCTGAAGGGACTGTTTGGAAATGTTGATATGAACGGTTAGATCGTATAGATCTTTCAATTCAGGTGAAGGTAGAACTG
>JAUVUL010000317.1 GCA_030600975.1 Candidatus Aegiribacteria sp. | reverse complement strand
GATTTCTGTGTGTCTTGGCGAAATCCTCAAGATCATCCAGGATGAAATCAGGTTCCAGATCCTCCCATATAGCCAGGGTAAGATGCGGCTTGCCGCCTGACCGCAGAAGGGGTGATGACAATCCCCTTGTTCTCAGAATGCTCCATGCCCGTCTTATGGTGCTTTCGGTCTCGCTGTCAAGAAAAAGACATATATCACATGCCATCACAAATCACTTCAATCATTAATCAATATCCCTTTGATTGCGCTGCAAGCCATCCCCTGTATATGTTTGCCTTCATGGAAAACAACTCTTTAAGGGAATATACCCATGGAGTGGTTCTTGCGCCGATGGCGGGTTCCACCGACTCGGCGTTCAGAAGGATATGCCGCCGCATGGGGGCTACCGCGGTAGTGACTGAAATGGTTGCAGCCGCGGGATTATCAAGAAAATCCGTTAAATCACACAAGCTCCTGCGCTTCCACACTGAGGAAAAACCGATAGGGGTTCAGCTTTTCGGGAACAGACCTGGAGATTTTGAAGGAGCAGCCGAGATGGTTTCGGAGATGGATTTTGATTTCATAGATATCAACGCCGGCTGTCCAGTAAAAAAGGTGGTCAACAGCGGCTCAGGTTCAGCCCTTCTCAGGAACATCCCTGCGCTTGCCGCTGTTGTAAGGGCTGTTTCGTCTCATACATCGCTTCCTGTCACTGTAAAGATCCGCCTCGGCTGGTCCCCTGCAGAACCTGTTCCCGACAGTCTTCCCGCTATTCTCGCTGACGAAGGTGCTGCGGCAATCGCCGTGCATGGAAGGTTCAGATCGGATATGTTCGCGGGAGAAGTCAGAAAAAGTGAGATTGAGCGAATCGTTCAGAATTCACCGGTTCCCGTAATCGCAAACGGTGATTCCAGGAGCGTCAGTGATGCACTTGACCTTATGGATGCAACCGGGGCTTCAGGGTTGATGATAGGCAGAGGTGCTCTTGGTAATCCATGGATATTCAGGGGACTTGTTACAGGGAAGCCTGAGGATGCCTTTCCCCTTCCTGAGGAGGTTGTATCAGTAATCCGGCAGCAGTACGAGATGATGAGTGAGTACATACCGGTGAATCACCTCTATCATATCCTGAGAGGGCAGCTGCTTAACTACATAAGGGGTTTCAGGGGTGCTGCGGAACTCAGGGGCAGAGCAGTGGGGGTGGATTGCAGAGAAGATGTATCAGATATTCTGTCTGAACTGGAGGAACTGCTTAACACGGAAAGGCAGCGGAACCTATGAGTAAAGCAGCAGCGGCCGTTATTGTTACTCTTATCCTCTTATCCCTTTCCTGTGGACCTCCAGATACCGTTGTCCTGCCGGATATCGCGCGGTACACGTCTGAAGAACGCTGCAGATACACATGGCAGGAGAACGACGGGTGGGCTTTCATAGCATGGGCGATAGATATCGAAGGCGGAGCTGAGACACTCGCGATACAGTCAGGTTATTCCCCATCTGAGCGACCGGAACCGGGAGAGGAGGTAACACTGCCCCTTCCGGAAGAGCTCTCCGAAGCCCTTGAGAATCGCCTTGAAGCCGCACGGATGGTAAGGGAGGCTACCGATGTACTTGAAACCGGCGACACAACGTCGGTCAGGAGGCTGCTGGAATCAGCGATGGAAATGGATTCCTTATGGTCCATTCCAGCCTACAATATTTCCCTGATAATTCTCAGGCAGGAAGGTCCCGGAGCTGTCCTTGAACTGCTTCAGCCCATTGCCTATAAATACGATGCCGCTCTTATCCAATCCGAGATCGCCTGGAACAGCGGTGATCCTGATGAAGCGCTGAGGCAGCTTGAGATATGCCTGATGGACGAATCCCCTCCCTTCGAAGCACTGGCGGCGGCAGCCCTCATTTACACTGTTACCGGCCACTATTACCAGGCTTCGGGAATATGGAGGGAAATACTGGCCAGCCCTGAAGCGGACGCTTCAATCAGACTTATGGCTGTCAGGTACGCTATCCTTCACGAAGAACGTAACAGATAAGTCTAGATATCGACGATTCCCAGTTCAGTGCTGTAGAAATAATGCACCTCATCGCTGGTACTTACAATTTCTAAATCCAGCATGGAATCACCGTTGTAATCGCCTATTTCCACAAGGTACGGAATCCAGTTGATAAGGAAGACCCTCTCCTTTATTGGAAGTCCCGGTTCCTGCATGGATATCACGAGTTCATTCAGTTCTCGGGAGTCAAGAAGCACAACCCTGATAAGGATACCGTCTATTTCCATCTGTTTGTTGTAGATAACCCTGTTTAACGCGCAGGAAGCAAGAGACTGCAAAGTAAGCAGCGATAAGACAGCTGCGATGCTAAAAAGAGAATTTAATTTCAATGTTTTCGTTTTCATCGTTTTCTGACAAGAGTCAATCCGTCGCTCACCGGAATCATCGAAATATCAACTCTATTGTCAGTTTTGATCTTTTTGTTAAGTTCTTTAATTGCGAAAGTTCCGGGATCATCAGCCTCATCATCTACGACTTTACCATGTTTGAATACATTGTCAAGGACTATAAGTCCTCCCTTTTCAATCAGTGCAAGACAAAGTTCGTAGTAAATATCGTACAGATTCTTATCAGCATCAATGAAAGCGAAATCGAAAGTTCCTTCCATCCCACTGTCAATGAGTGCTCTCAGTGTTTCCTCTGCAGGAGCCAGCCTGAGGTCTATCCTTTCTTCGACTCCGGCCATGCGCCAGTATTTTCTTGCGATATCCGTCCAGTCCCTGCTGATATCGCAGGCAACAATGCGACCGTCATCGGGAAGAGCCATGGCTGTCCAGAGAGTGCTGTATCCCGTGAAGACGCCTACTTCAAGTGTATTTCTGGCTCCTGTAAGCTTAACCAGGAAGTTCATAAATTGACCCTGTTCAGGGGATATCTGCATGTTGGAGTTCTGCATCATAGAGGTCTCATGACGGAGCTTTTCAAGCGTTTCCGATTCCCTTACGGAGACAGAAAGCATGTATTCCCGGAGTTTCTCGGACATCCCTTCAGTTGTTGTTGACATATATTCCTTCCGAAGAGGCTGTCGCCACCGCAATTAGTCTTCCCGATTCCGAATTGTAAGGAGATCCCTCAAGATTTCCGTAAACTTTGACATTCGAAAACCCCGCCTCCCGAAGCATGTTCTTCAGCTCCATGGCGCTGTATACCCAGTGAGAAAATTTCCATCTGCCAAGTACTCTGTCATTATCGATGAGCAGCCAGTCATTTTCGATACGGTTCCAGCCATCCTCTATTCTGTGTCTCTGGATAAACAGAAGTCCTTCATCTGATTCCAAGTCTGTTACTGGATGGAAAATGGACGCAAGGGTTTCTTTACCCATCATTTCTATTACGAATTGTCCCCCCTGTCGCAGTGATTCGTTAACATTCTCAAGAACTTTCATGTTGTCCGAATGATTCTGAAAGTACCCGAACGATGT
>JAUVUL010000040.1 GCA_030600975.1 Candidatus Aegiribacteria sp. | reverse complement strand
TCCTTTATCAGTTCGCATCTGCGCGGTTGTTCTGTACTTGAAATAGGCATTCCTGATGAATTTCAACCCCATGCATCAAGGGAGGAGCTCATGCATCGCATGGGCCTTGACCCCGAATCACTCGCCGATCGGATCGGTGATTTTGTTGGTTCATGACCCCGCGGTTGTCAGAAGACTCTGTCTTTACGTCGACAGGTTCAACCCACCGTACGCCGGGTTGATAAGAAACCTCATATCTTATTGTGAAAAGCACGGTATCTCCCTGAGATCGGCAGTCCCATCCGCTGATCATCTGAAGGACTTCGATATCCCGGAGAATGACAATTGCGATATGGCGATAGTACTGGGTGGTGACGGTACGATCCTTCGTGGAATGGGGTATTTCAAGGAATTGAATACCCCCGTACTGGGTGTGAACGCCGGTCATCTCGGATTTCTCGCCAGTGCTGAACAGGCCGGTATTAAGGAGACAATAACCAGGATAGCCGAAGGCAATTATTATATAGATACTACCCCTGTGCTCAGGGCTGAATTCCCATCAGAGCATGCGATTACTGCAATTAACGATTTCAGCATCAACCGTTCGATGATCGGTGGAATACTGCATTTCAATCTCTACATAAACAACAATGAAGTCGCTCATATGGCCGGTGACGGGCTTATCATCTCAACACCTTTCGGATCAACGGCGTACAGTCTTTCATGTGGAGGACCGATACTGGATCCTGGACTGCCGGCTATCCTGGTTGTTCCAATATGTCCCCATTCACTTTCTCTGCGACCCCTTGTCGTATCCGATGACAGCATCATTTCAGTAGAGATATGTGACCTCAGAAGTACCGGTCCGGTCGTATCAGCGGACGGGTCTCCTTCCGGGACTTTGAGATCAGGGGAGGTTCTGAAGGTAACCAGAGGCCGGGGATCATGTATGAGTGTCAGATTTCACGATGAACCAGGTTATTACAGCAGGCTGGGGATGAAGCTTGGCTGGGGAGTAAGAGGTTAACATGCTCGTCAGCCTTACACTCAGGAATCTGGCAACGATAAGTGATATATCGATAGAATTCGAACACGGACTGAACATACTTACAGGTGAAACCGGTGCCGGTAAATCCATTCTGATCGACGGACTTCTGCTGGCCCTTGGAGAACGGGCGGACACATCACTGGTCAGACCCGGATCGGTTGCAGCCAGCGTTGAAGCCATGTTTTTTCTGGAGGATGGTTCGGAATTCCTGGTAAGAAGAGAGGTAAGGTCACAGGGCAGGAGCCGTTTTTTCATTAACGATGAGCTTACAACCCTGGAAGACGGCAGGGACCTTCTAGCCGGTTTCGTTGATCTTCATTCGCAGGGTTCGACCCCTGCGCTTCTGCAGCGCCGTGTTCAGAATGCCGCGCTCGATGAATTCAGCGACTGTTCTGCACTGACAGGGAAACTCAGCGTCGGGTTTGGGGAATACAGATCTCTCCTCACTCGATCGGATGAACTGAGCGCGCAGCTGGAGGCTATAGCGGAGAAGAGGGATATAGCTCAGCATGAACTTTCACTGATTGAAAAGCTTAATCCCTCTGCTGAGGATTACAACAGCCTCATGTTCGAGAGACGTGAACTAAAGGCTGTCCAGAACAGCGCTGAGACCCTGGGGAAAATAACAGAGAGTATTTCCGGGGATGACGGTATTCTTGGATCTCTTGTAGAATTTCGGTATTCACTTGCCAATTCCGGAATAGAAACGAAAGATGTCCTGGAACTTCTCGAGCAGGCGGATATCGCGTTGACTGAAGCCTCTTCAGAATGTTCAAGCATGCTTTCCAGAATAGACAGTGCTCCATGGAGGATTCAGGAGATCGATGACAGACTGGATGCTTACGCCTTCATCCTGGCCAGGTGCGGCGGGACCATTGAAAATCTTCTCAGCAGGCGCTCCCAGCTTGAATCGGAGCTTGAGCGGTACGATCTACTGGAGAAGGAGCATGAGCGGCTGCAGGAAACCATCCCTGGAAAAGCCGACAGCCTGTATGAAGCCGCGACTGTGCTTTCCGAATCCAGAAAAAGGGGTGCTGAGAAACTGGAAAAATCGGTCCAGAAGGAGCTGAAGCTGCTTGGCATGCCCGACGCGGTCTTCCTGGTCGTGATGAATGACCCTCCCAAGAACAGATCATTAGTAATCGGAGATGTAAGCATCTGTTCCGATGGATGCGAGATACCCGAGTTCTTTTTCAGCGCTAACCCGGGGATGAAACCAGGGCCCTTATCATCCGTAGCCAGTGGTGGTGAGATGTCCAGAGTGAGCCTTGTCCTTAAACTGGCTCTGGTCAGCGTAACGCAGGCACCAACAATGGTATTTGATGAAATCGACAGCGGTATAGGGGGAGAAACGGCAAATCTTCTGGCCGATTCCCTGCGCAGGGTTTCCGAAAAAAGGCAGGTCATAATGATCACACATCTCCCACAGATCGCCTCGAGGGCCCACAGGCATCTTGCGGTATCAAAGGAAATAGTTGACGGACTGCCAGTTACCAGTGTGCATGCCCTCTCTGAAAGGAGCAGCAGGGTAGAAGAGCTTGCCAGGCTCTTAGGCGGTGGAAGAGCCGCCATGGAGCATGCCGAGAAGATGACAAAAGCTGATATCAATCAGGATGAAAAGGGGGGAGAGCAGCCTTGAAGGGTCCTATTATCAACATTCCTAATATGATCAGCCTGAGCAGGATCCCTCTTGCGTTTATTGCCTGCATATTCCTGGTGCAGAAAAACATTACTTTCGTGGTTGGTGTAATACTTGTGGGTGTTTTTTCGGACGTTATTGACGGTGTTGTAGCGAGGAGAACCAATTCCGCAAGTGATTGGGGAAAGATCTTCGATCCCCTTGCTGACAAGATAGCCATCGGCGCTTTCATAGTTACGCTCGCCTTTCTTGGGGGTGTTCCGTTGTGGTTCGTTATCCTGTTTCTGACAAGGGATGCTATCATCGCCGCAGGAGGGCTTTATGTTACAAAGAAGCTGGGTTCACCTCCATCTTCCAACAGATGGGGTAAGTACACATCCCTTGCCATGTCAGTTTATCTCACATCCGCAGCCGTATCATACATGCTGGATACAACCCTTTGGCCTTCCGGACTGATCCTGGCTGGTCTCGATCCCCTGGGCCTTCTATCTCTCGGGTTTGTGCTGGTGAGTCTTTTTGTCTATTTTTCTGAGTCCGCACAAAAGCTCCGGAATACTTCGGGGATAATTTCTAGGAGTGTGTCCGACAATGTACATTGAGCAGAAGATTCGCACAGCTGAGATAGAATGCTCGGAGATTTGAGGAGAATACTGGATGTATTTGACGATAATATGCGAGTATTATAGCCGGCTGTGTGGGTTTTATGCCAATGTTTCATTGTCGGACAGGCTCCTGGCTGACGGGAGCATCATCACTTGTATCTGAAAAGGCTGGAGATAGTAGGCTTTAAGTCGTTTGCAGATGCCTTTGAAATGGAATTTCAGGAAGGCATCTCCTGCATTGTCGGACCCAATGGCTGCGGTAAAAGCAATATAGCCGATGCCATCCGGTGGGCACTGGGTTCCCAGAGTCCCACGGAACTGCGCGCTGACCGCATGGAGGATATAATCTTTTCCGGCACAGTTCAGAGAAAATCACAGGGAATGGCGGAAGTGGTTCTCACCTTTGATAACTCAACGAGGGAACTGGATCTTGATTTTGATGAGGTGACCGTAACCAGAAGGCTCTTCAGGTCCGGGGACAGCGAATACCTTCTGAACGGCAACAGGTGCAGGCTGATGGATATTACGGATCTCATTGTGGACAGGGGTCTCGGCAGCAACGGATACTGGATACTCGAGAAGAACATGACCGATACGATAATAGAGAGTGGCCCCTCCGATAGAAGGTTCCTCTTCGATGAAGCCGCCGGAATAGTCAAGTACAAAATGCAGCGTCACCGTGCTGAACTTAAGCTGGATGCGGCCGGAGCTGACCTTGAGAGGCTGGACGACATCATTTCCGAAGTTGAGCGCAATGTTAGTTCCCTCAGGAAACAGGTCTCCGCATTCAGAAGATGGGAGAAAGCTGAGAGGCGGATTACTGAAATCCGTTGCCTGAGGGAGCACAGAACACTGCAGGAATCAGGGGAAAAACTCAGAACGCTCGAAGATAGGATGAAACTGTGTAACGGGCGTGAGCAGAAAGCCTCAGCTGCCGTTTCAGCAGCGACCGCAAGGCAGAGTCAGGCCAGGGTTGCCCTTGAGAAGGCCCAGATCCGTCTTGACGGTGAACACGCGCAATGTGCCGAACTTGACGGCGAGATGAGCAGGATTCATGAGCAGCTGGCGGTTGCAGAAGAGCGCGGTCTGAATACTTCTTCACATATAGAGAGCTCGTTGATGGAATCATCCAATGAGAAGAAGAGGGCGGAAGATCTCAGACAGGAAGCGGATGAACTGATCAATAGCGAGGTTTCACTGAGGAAGTGCATAGGTGATGCGGAGAAGAATCTTGAGAAGGCTTCGTACGACACTGAACAGGCCGAGAAACACTTCGTTGAATCAGCCAGGGAACTTGAGAGGATACGGGAAGAGTACCGAGAGATATCGGATAAGGTACAGTCTCTTCAGAAGGAGTATACAGACAATCTCCGCGACAGGGAGAGGGCAAAACAGGAGATCGAGCATGCCCTTGAAAGAAGGGTGGAGCTTGAGTCAGTCACAGGAGAACTGCAAAATAACCTCAAAGAATCGGAAACACGGCTCGGAGAAATCAGATTCGAGAAGGAAAAACTTAAAACATCACTTGAAGATACCCGCGTTACTCGCGTGGGAATTTCAGGTGAGATTTCCGTGGTACAGTCGCTTATGCGTTCCGTGGAGATGGAAGCAGGCCTGCTTCAAGCCAGGATCAGCGGCCTGAAAGAGGCAGAGCCTTCGTTCGGAGGTCATCCGGCAATATCCTCCCGCATGTCAGTACGCGAGGGAATGGGTATCGCTGTGGGAGCATGGCTTGATTCATTCCAGGACTCGATGATCTGGGACAGTTCTGGTGTTCTTCCCGATGGAGACAATGGTGAGCGGTATTACCTGAACCTCAGGGAGTCGGATAGACCTGAGATTCCGGAGGGAGCCGTCTGGCTTCCTGACTGCCTTGACGAGGATTCCCACAGCAGTTTTAGAAATCTGTTTGCCGGAGCGGTTGTTGCACCGGACAGGAAAAAGGCTGCTCAGTGGTTCTTCAGTGGCATAGATCTGGATATTGTAACAATTAAAGGTGATCTATTCCGGAAGGACGGTCTTGTCAGGTTGGGGATCCCGGAATCCGGCGGAGGAGTGATCGAGAGGGAAGCTCTGGCTCTGGAAGCGGAAAAGAAGGCTCTTGATCATAAGCGCGTACTGGAAACCCACCGTTCAGTCGAAACTGGACTTCTGGAAAGACTGAAAGTGTACGAGGCCTCCTTTGAGGATTTGCGCAGGCAGATATCCGTCAATGAGATGGAAGAAGCAGCGCTGCAGGCCACCGCCGCAGGTTATGGAAAAAGAATGAGCGAACTGAATTCCGAATCGAAGGCTATTGAGGAAAAGATTCCAGCCCTCCGGCAGATCTCGCGAGAACAGGATTCTGTGGAGAGTACGAAGAAACTGCAGCTTTCCAGAGAATGTATGGACCGATTGTCAGCCTCTCTGCAGGAGATCGAGAAACGGAGGGAGAACCTTGGTGCCGAACTGAACAGCCTGATCAGGGAGGAGAACAGGGCGAAACTTGAACTGTCGAAACATGCGACATCACTGAAGCAGATGGAAACCGATAGAAAACGTCTCCAGGCCGGCTCATCCGAAGCGTCGGATAGAAACTCTGAGATCGATGCGAGAGTTATGGAACTGAAGAACACCGTATCCGCTCTGAATAAGACCATGGCGCAACTGAAAGCGAAGCTTGAGAATCTTATCGTCCGCAGGGAGGAAGCCGAGAACAGCAGGAGCGAAGCAAGCAGAGAACGGGCTGACTGGCTGGAGAGATCGAAACAGGCTGATGAGGAATTGACGCTTCAGAGGGACGAGCTGTCCTCTGCCCGCGAGGAGAAAGCCTCGGTATCAGGTGAAATGGAAATCGTCAGAAGCCACTTCGAAGATCTCAACGTGAAGGAGCTGACGCTTCCTGATGAGGAGAGTCGATACTGGGAGTATTCCAACGAGAAGCTTGTTAATGAGCTTGAAAAGCAGATGGGATACAGGGAGAACCTCGGTCCGGTGAACATGCTTGCCGTCGCTGAATATGAGGAAGCCAGAAAACGGATTGCATTTCTTGATGAGCAGAGGACTGATCTGAACGAAGCCAGGGAATCCCTCATGAGCGCCATAAGCGAGATCAACAGAACAGCTGCCAGGATGTTCGATGAAACCTTCGTTGAGGTCAGGAAGCATTTCAAGGAGATGTTCACAAGTCTTTTCGGTGGCGGTGAGGCCGACATTATTGCTTTGGATTCGGAGGACCCGCTGGAGGGCGGGGTACAGATCGTAGCCAGGCCCCCCGGCAAGAAGCTTGAGAACATCACAGCGCTTTCCAGCGGTGAACGGGCCATGACCGCAGCTGCGCTCCTCTTTGCCATGTACCTTGTGAAGCCGTCTCCCTTCTGCGTTCTGGATGAACTTGATGCTCCCCTGGACGACTCGAACGTGGATAACTACATCAACCTGCTCAGAGGATTTGTACACGGAACCCAGTTCATCGTTATTACCCATAACAAGAGGACGATGGAAGCCGCGGATCGCCTTTTCGGAATAACCATGGCGGAAAAGGGAGTATCATCCATGACTTCAGTCAGTCTAGAAAAGGCCAGGAGCCTGTCCGACAATGAAGCATAGGCATAAAAGCCACACAGCTGGCTATAATACTCGCATATTATCGTCAAATTCTTCCAGTATTCTCCTCAAATCTCTGAGCATTCTATCTCAGCCGTGAGTATTTTCTGCTCAATGCTCATTGCCGGACACACTCCTACCAGATCAGTGAAGGTTGAGTGTTTCAGTGGCTTTTAGATTAAGAAGCAAACTAAGAAAAAGCAGCGATGCCCTTGCCGGAAAACTTGACCGGCTCTTCGGGAATACAGCAATTAATGATGCGGATCTGGAAGAGACGGAAGAGATTCTCCTTGGAAGCGACCTTGGCTGGGAACTTACCGAGAAAGTAATCGATGAACTCCCCCGAAAGGTCAGAAAATCCGGACTCTCCTGGAAGGAAGTTCTGGCTTTGATCCTGATCGAGAATACACCTCTCCCCGAATTCGAGACCAGAGAGGCCAGACCCTTTGTGACTGTTGTAGTCGGCGTTAACGGCGCTGGAAAGACTACAACCATCGCCCGTCTTGCCGCAAGGCTTCAGAGGAAAGGCGAAAAGGTGCTTATGGCATGTGCTGACACATTCAGGGCCGCGGCGTCGGAGCAGCTCGAGATATGGGCTGACAGGCTCGGAACAGCCGTGCTTACCCAGTTACCCGGATCAGATGCGGGAGCTGTGGCATTTGATGCCGTAAAACGCGGTCTCAGCAGAGACTACGATTCGGTAATAATAGATACCGCGGGCAGACTTCCCAACAAGAAAGGGCTTCTAGATGAACTGGCCAAGATCCACAGGGTGTGCGGCAAGGCGATGGAGTCCGCACCCCACGAGGTACTGCTTGTACTGGATGGAACGGTGGGCCAGAATGCAAAGGCACAGACTGAACAGTTCATGAAGGCATTACCTGTTACTGGGCTTGTGGTTACAAAGCTCGACGGAACGGCCAGGGGAGGATCAGTACTCGCAATGGCCAGCCAGCTGAGCATACCCGTCAAATACATCGGTGTGGGTGAGGGAAGTGAAGACCTTCTTGATTTCAACCTTGAATCCTACGTGCGAGCGCTGCTCGGCATGGATGAGGCTGGCGGATGATGCTGAAGATCGAAAACCTCTCAAAAGCCTACGGAAGCAATAACGCTGTAATAGATCTCTCCCTGAACATCCCTTCCGGGGAGGTATTCGGTCTTCTCGGCCCCAACGGCGCGGGCAAGACAACGACGCTGAAAATTATACCGGGGCTTGTAGTACCTGACAGGGGACGTATTGAGGTTGATTCCATAGACGCATCAGAGGATCCTGAGGGGGTAAGGGCTGTGATCGCTTATGTACCTGATGAACCCACCATATATCCCAGGCTGTCGGGCAGGGAATTTCTCAGGTTCACAGGCAGAATGAGAGATATTCCTCCGGATGAACTGGAGAGGAGAATAATTTTTCATGAGGATCTTTTCGACATGGGCGAGTGGCTTGACAGCAGGGCCGAGGGTTATTCCCATGGTATGGTCCAGAGAGTTGTTCTCTCTGCGGCTTTCATAGCGCGCCCTTCCCTGTATGTAATAGACGAACCCCACGTGGGGCTTGATCCCGCAACCGCTGAAACCTTCAACAAAATGGCCAGGGCCGCCGCGGCTTCAGGGGCAGCGATCATACTTTCAACCCATACGCTTCCGGTGGCAAGGGCTTTCTGCGACAGGTTGGGTATTATACATGAAGGCCGATTGATAGAGGTCTTGAGAACCGATCAGATCGGTGGGGAAGATCTCCGTGATATCTTCTTCAGAATAACCGGTATTTTAGAGACCCTGAGGGAAATATAATAGAGATACAATCTTGGGAGAAATAACCTACCGAATAAGCCAGTTCACCAGACAGGAAG
>JAUVUL010000015.1 GCA_030600975.1 Candidatus Aegiribacteria sp. | reverse complement strand
TTTTCAACCACCGTTGTATAGCGGAGCGGTGCCCATAGAAGGAGATATCCACTACATGTGCGCTGCATCTGACGGCAGCTATGTTTATGTACTCAGCTACCTGGGAGATGACACCAGCAGGTTGGTTTCCTACAACTGCAGTCACTACTTCATTGAAAGTCAGATCGATCTGCAGGGTTACCCTCTTGACCTTGCAGTAAGCCCTGGAGGAACGCTGCTGGTTCTTACCGCCGAATAGTTCAGCTTAAGGCACGAGCATTTCAAGGGCAGCATCAATAACCGGGTCCACTCCGGCTGCTAAATCATCCTCGGAAACCGGGATGTAAATGTCGGGAGCTATTCCTGAATTGAGTATAAGAGTGCCGTCGGGGGAATAGGTTACCATTTCAGGTATTTCAATGGTCCAGTCTTCAGTAAGATTGAATGAGACAGCAGGGTTAGCGAAACCCGCTGTGGTATCTCCTATCACGGTAATATGCTCCTGAGTCCTGAGAAGCAGGACCAGCTGCTCGGCCGCACCCTGGGTATACCTGCCCGTCAGGAGAACTACGGGCTTTGTGAACTGCCATGAGCCATTTCTGTACGTTAATACTTCCTGCATCTCACCCATGTCGTTTCTTCCGGGACCTACCCTGAAAGATCTGTAGTAACCAAGAGTAAGATACTCCTTAATAAACCTTCCGGAAGCGTAATGAGCATTCATCTCTGAACCGCTTTGACCGCACATGCGAAGATCATAAATAATACCATCGCAATCTCGAATCGCATTTGTTACCCCATAAAAACCATTCATTCCGAATCCACTACCCAGGTCGCTTATGTATACGTATCCTACAGTATTGGAAGGAGTATGGTCGATTACTATTGCTCCATAGGCATCTAAGGTTATGACAATGAACGATGGGTTCCATCTCTTCATGTGATCCAACCAGACGGTTAAATCCCAGTTAAGGAAATCACCCCGGTTCCAGCTGTCCATTCTGGTTCCGCTTGAATCCCGCAGGATCAGGTTCTGATCCTCAAGCTCACCCAGCAGATCAAGACAGAGATCAGCAAGCTCACTCCTGCTGTCAAGGTTTTCTGCTGCGGGTTTGAAATTCTGGTACGTCTGGTCCCAGTCTACATTCTCCTTCGCAAAAAAGCAGGCATAGTGACTGTCCACCAGATCCCAGATAAGAACGTATTCGGAGAAAAGTGAATCCGGCTCTCCGACGCTGTAGGGATCCGGAAGACAGCCGGAAATGCCGGAAGTCAGCAGGGCAATGCCCAGGGCAATGGCGAGTGATATGTATTTCATTGTTATTATTCTCATTTTTCGATTAATCCCCCTCCCGCTGCATAGGGACAAGGTAGCCCGTTATCAGCTCAAGATCGATCTCGGTGCCGTTCCTTATAAGCCTTAATGATACAGTAGAACCGACAGTGTCGGGCAGAAAGCTGCTCAGTTCGCTAAGCTGATCTGCTGTGATGGGATTTCCATCTACCTCAAGTAGTATATCACCCTCGAGAATACCCGCTTCCTCAGCAGGGGATCCCTGAATAACTTTACTTACAAGAAGGTTGCTGTCCTCAATTTCAAGCCCCATACCGGTAAGAGATTCCGGAAGGCCTTCCTCGAAAAGGGAGGAAGGTTCCAGAATGATCCTTCCGGAACTGTAATCCAGGTACACTACGAACCTGCATAGAACAGCGTTTCCGAGGATTCCGTCGTACTGGCTGAATATATCACCTCCGTTGAAGCTTGAGCAGAGTCCGCCGGGAACCGTATAGTCTCCCAGTGTGATTTCACGGACCCTGAACCCGGTGATGCTTTCCTCTCCCCCCACACCCTGTATTACTGTTTCGAAAACAGGCCTGTTATTCAGGAACTCGGGATGCTTTTCGAAGAATGATGGAGTAAGATGAATACTTCCTCCCGCCCCCGTATCAAGGAGAAGAGTGACGGGAACCGAATCCTCAAGAACTGCCTCTATGGATAAAAGGCTCATGCTCCTCTCCGCAGGCAGAACTGAATTATCATCACTGTCTATGCTGAAACTGTCCGGGTTGAACAGGGTTATCGTCTCGGAGCCGTAATCAATCCTGGTAACAAAACGGCTGAGGAAGTCATAACCTATGATGAGGTCTATCATCTCACCGGTGGAAGGATAGAATTCCTCTGAAAGGGGCATTACCGCCAGGGTCTGATCACTCACCAGGGCTCCCGCGGCGTAATAGGTTGGAACCTCTACGAATGAGAACTCCCTGGTTCCTCCGATCCCTCTTGCCGGAAGGCTTCCGGTACCCTCCAGCCCAAGTTCGGCTGCCAGTGCGCTGTCCAAGACGGTTGCTCCGGCCCCACTGTCCAGAAGTATGGTTACAGGGTTTCCGTTGACCTCTCCATCAAGGTAGATATGCTCACCCTTGAGTGAAAAAGCTGAGGGAGTTCCCGGATCCTGCAGTTCCCAGTCGCCCCCCGCAGAAGTGAGTACGAATATTGATTCCGGAATTGCTGCATTGTACTCGGTAAGGATATTCCAGTTTACGATCTCCTGTCCAAAGGCCGGGATGGTGCTGATGCTGGAAGTCGCCGAAACTATGCCTTCAATGTTCTCGTAGTCATCCGGGTAGCTTCTGACTTCAATTCCCATTGTAACCGCTGTCATGAGTACGGGAAGCCACGTCTCCCTTGAATAGTAGAAGACGACGTTCGGCTGATTCGTGAGACGCAAGGATGCAGTCATAATGCTGTCTATCAGAGTATCCGCCCCTATTAAGACCATTGAAGTATCGAAGAGGTAGTCGTAGAAGATCGTACTCCTGGAGAGCATCATCTGATCCCTTTGCTCGACTCCCCCCGGAGACAGGTGCCCGTTGCGGTCCACTGTCCATACGCTGTCCCCAATAATCAGAACCTGTTGCTTAATTGGACCTATCTCCGTAACGGAGAACCCCATGAAGGGCTCACGGACCCACCATGATTCGGTCATGCCGGTCATCCCGGCCATCGAAAGACTGTCAATAGTATGTATAACCCGGAGGTTCCGCACCGCTTCCTCACCGCCGATGGCATCAACGCAATTCTGCAGTATGATGTGCTCATCAAACGCATCCCCTTCATTGTCGGCAGCGGCTCCTCCATCCGGTCCGCATCCGGTCAGACCGGGGACAAGCAGTGTTATAAGTACAATGACAAAGATGTGTTTCATATTAACCTCCGGGTGAATAAAACTCATTAATTTGTTATCAGGCACATCGGGAAGAGCTTCAGCAATCCGGCAATAAAATCCGGATCAGCAAAGGATGCCTGCATCGATATATCCAGGTTAATGTTCTGCTGCGGGTAGAAGACCGACACTTCATGTCCGTCGGTAAACTCAAAGTTCCACAGTGGAATTAAATCCGATGAACAGTGTCCGATACCTCTCAGAGAATCCGTATGGGAAAGCACCGCATCAATGGGCATTCCGGTTTCGGGGATTTGATTCCAGGCGTGGAAAAGCAGGCTGTCCGTGTTGGTTCTGAGCAATCCGCCGGTGACATGAAGTTCGAGACCCGTATCCGCTGCCCTTTCTTTCAGAAGGTATGCGATTTCAAGGCAGGGTCCCGGGGCGTTTTCAGTTTCAGGTATCGGAATTGTTCTTATCAAAGACGAGATGCCCTCCAGGCTTACCGAACCGGATAAGGTTGGATAGTTTGCAGGAAGGGGCCTGAAAGTGTAAGGCTGTTGTGTTATATGAAGTATCAGTGGAAGGACTACCGTCGTTCGGGAAGGCAGAAGGTCAATGTGCTGTTTCATCAGATTCCCCTCCGCCATGAAAGCACCTGCCAGCTGTTCTATGCGCTGATAAGGGGGATGGGATTCCGGCAGAGGTATTTCAACTAATATATCCATTGCATCTTCATCGCTCATATTAGTGATCATGGTACTGAGTATTACCAGCGTATCCAGGGTTCTGCTGCCTGATATCCTGTTTTCAAGCCATTCCAGCAGTAGAGGGTCGGTTGCTGAGTTAAACGCAAGGCTGTAACAGTGTTCAGCTTCTGCAAACCTGCCAGCCATCTCCAGCATAGTGGCGAGATCAACCGTCGATCTGCCTCCTTCCTTCGCCGCAAGTTCAGCGAAGAGGATAGCTCTCTCAGGGATATTGCCCAGTGTTACCAGGTTCCAACTGGAATCACCCGGAGAGTAGCCGTAAGACAGCAGAACAGCAAGAAGAATATTCAACTTTCAAGTCCTCGTACCGGATCAAGTCCCGCTGCCTTCATAGCAGGAAGAATACCTGATGCCAGACTGAGCAGGAAAGCAATGAGGCCGACCAGAACTGTCCGGGTTATTGATACCTTGACAGGTATGTTTTCATGAAACGAATAGACATCCGGCAGCTGCAAAAAGCTGGTATCGCCTATAAGCCAGCAACCGGCAAGACCGATGAAGAATCCCAGAACGATACCGGCTATTCCGACGATTATCCCTTCCCAGAGGAATATGCTGAATATAAGCCTGTTGTTGCCTCCCATGGCCTTGATGACGGAGACGTCCTTTCTGCGTTCGATGGCCGATCTGGCAATGGTTCCCATGATATTGAAGGTAGCTACAAGTGTTATAAGAAGCAGAGCCAGGAAGGCTCCCATCCGCTCAAGCTTCATGGAAGCGGCAAGATCAGGGTTCAGTTCTTTCCATGTCCTTATGGAGGTTCCATCTGGTAGCAGAACAGCCGCTGCTTCAGCAGTTATTTCGGGGGAGAAACCCTCCGCTGGATAGAGTTTGATTCCGGTATAACCGCCCTCGGGAAGGTACATTCTTCTTGCCAGATCAAGTGGAATGTAGGCCAGAGTCTCATCGTTCACGGGTAGTCCTGTTTCCAGGGCTCCTGATAGAATTGCCTTCCCTATGGCATATCCCCTGCTGGAAAAGAAAGCTTTAGGCGGGAACAGGTACAGGGTATCTCCTACGGAGTGATAGAACTGCTCTGCAAGATACAGACCCATCAGGATGCAGTCATCCCCCTCCGGAGTAGAAAGCACAAGCTCTCCGTAAGAGAGTTTACCTTCCATCATACCGGAGGCGAATTCCCGTTCAGGGTCGACTCCTCTTACTCTGCATCCCGAATCCACTCCCCTTGAAGGAAGACGGATTATAGCTTCTCCCTGAATGAAAGGCGAGATGCTCCCGATGGAAATGAGGGATTCCAGTTCATTCAGAAGGTTGTCAGACATCTGAAATGAGCTGCCTCTGTCGGCCATTATGACAAGAGGTGCGTCAACTGTGATAACCGATTCCTCAATGAAATTCTCAAGGCCTGAAAGGACGCCCATTACGATAATGAGGGCTCCTACTCCAAGGGCTACGCCTGCTACGCTGACAATGGTTGAGAATGCCAGGTGTTTCCTTCGTGGGTGTCTTCTCAGGTATCTCCATGCCAGGTGCCATGAAAGTGAATTCATCTATTCCCCCGCCGGTGTATTGCATGAATATAAGAAACTTCTTTCACTTCCATACAAACCATTTAAGAAACTTCCGGAATGGAACCTTTTACAATAGAAGCAGAATAGATATAATTATCTTTGTATTTTTAATCAGAGATGATACGGATTGAAAGATCTTCGCGGGAACACATGCCTTCTGACGGAGTTATATTGCAAATGTAGAGTCATATATTCACGACCGGCGAACAGAATGAATTAGTATATTTCTTTCGTCGCGGGCTCTGATTGAGTAGTATTCAGATCTGAAAGGAAAGTATTTTGAACCTTCTTTTGCTGGCCGTTTTTCTGCTGAGTAACCGGGAATACCAGGATGCAGTTGCTATCAACTACTCGGGTAATGATGGATGTTCATTCACCGTAAGTGTCGGCCAGCCCTCTTTTCGGAGCTATGAAGACAGGTGGTATCCTGTTATTCATGGTATGGGAGTTTCATTCGAACAGGACGAATATGTTCTTCCCTCGATCACCTGCTACATTCCCATCCCTCCCGGATGTGAACCGTATGTAAGCTGCATTCCCCGGGGAACTCAGCCAGCTTCGCCGCCAGGGCCGTTACTGATCACTCCTGTCATGACGGGGAACGGGCTTGATACGGAATGGGAAATACCTTCCGGCAGTCCCCCCGTTGAATCCGATGGCTATGTCGAGCTGCGTACATTCAGGATGCTCGGAACAACAGTTGCCGCGGTGACCGTCAATCCATTTGGCGGCGGCATTCCCGGCAATATCCCTCTTGAGATATCCGTCCGGTTGACGTGGCCACCCGCTGCTGGAAGCCGCGAAATCGATTCTCCTCTGCTTGAAGCTCTCTCCCACCCCGGACTTCTATTCTGGCCGGGAATTGATCAGACCGACGTTACCAGCTCTTTCTGGGGGAGGCCATGGGCTAGAATGGCGGTTTCTTCCACCGGTATCTATGCTGTGACCGGAGCAGAACTTGAGCAGGCAGGATGCGAGATAATCGGAACTCCTTCGAGAGCGTTAATGGTCTTCTCCGGACCCGGCACTCAGTTTGAACTGGAAGATCCCGTCGATGAACACCAGCTGTCTGAACTGGCAATAGAAGTGTGTGACGGAGGAGACGGTGTATTCAACCAGTCGGACACACTGATATTCTTCGCTCGGGGGCTCGACAGGTTCGATCTATCGAGCGGAGAACTGCAGAGACTCTCCCACAGGTACGCGACTCACAACGTATACTGGTTGACATGGGGCGGAGAGAATGGTCTCAGAATAGATACTGTCAGTGCGTTACCCGATGCTTCACCAGAATGGGGAGACAGCCTGCTTCATAGCATATGGCAGGAGCAGGAATACGCGTGGGTCGCAGGACAGGAAAAGCGCACAGGATGGGTCTGGACGCAGCTTTTCGAGGGTATATCAAGTTATTTCTACTTCTCAACCCTCTCCGCGGATGTAAATGGAAGCCTGACCATGTCAGTATTACCTAATTACAGGAACAATGGACCACACAGGATCATGCTCGATCTTAACGGAACTGTAATAAAGGATACTACCTGGACAGGGTACAATGAGTTAGTCCTGAATTGCAGCGATCTTGAATTCGACGCGTCCTTGAATCTTTTCAAGGTTACTGCGGTTGAAGAACCCGAAACGATGTATTTCAATTATTTCAAGATCGAGTATCCAAGGAAGCTGTCATATGCCGCCAACCGAATGCTGCATATTCCCGTTGCGCTTCCGAGCAGGTTTAACTTCACGCTTGGCGACGCAGTCAATAAATTCGGACTCCTGGATCTTACGAATCCTGCCCTGCCGGTCAGGCTTGAAGGTCAGCTGTCTGGAACAAACCTTGATGTTGCGCTCGATTTGCAGCATAACAGCCAGTTCTGGCTTTCAGCAGGGGCAGAAAGCTATCTTTCACCGGATTCAATACGTGTTTCCCAACCCGGCCGGATAATCGGTAGCGGAGTTCAGGGTGATGTCGTGGTCATTGTTGCTGACCGGATCATGGAAGCTGTCGAACCCCTCGAGACAATGTATGCCCGCAGGGGGTTGTCCGTTGCGTTTGTGAGTGCAGGAGAGGTGTACGACGAATTCGGACAGGGTCTTCGAGATCCCGGAGCGATCAGATCCTTCTTCAGATATACGCAGGATTCATGGAGTGAACCGCCCCAGTCCCTTCTTCTGGTAGGAGACGGATCTTACGATCCTCTCATGCATATCACTGCATATCCCACGCTGATACCTGCCTGCATTCTCCTTGATTCAGAATGTGGCACGAACTATGATGATATCTTTGTCATCGCTCATGATGGCGGACTGTATCCCGAAGTTCCCATTTCCAGGATTCCGGTATCTTCGGAAGACCAGCTGACCGCCTATCTGTCGAAGGTCATGGCTTACGAAATTCAGGAGGGAGCTGGAGAGTGGGAGAACAGGATAGTGCTGGTTGCAGATGATGAGTGGGGAAAAACCAGTAAAATTGAGTACCATCATACGAGAAGCTGTGAACTGCTGGCGGATACCATTCTTCCCGCAAGTCTGGACAGGATAAAATTCTATCTGATAGATTACCCCTGGCCGCCCGGAACAACACCCTCCGGAGATCATCCGGAGAAACCCGACGCGAGGGAAGCTTTTGTTCAGGAATTGTCCAATGGCTGCGCGAATATGATCTTCTTCGGCCACGGTTCCTACGGGCAGCTTGCACATGAGAAGCTGCTTGTATCAAGTGATGTTCTGAGAATTGAAAACGGTGCCCGACAGCCGGTAATGATCTTCGCAAGCTGCGATCTGGGTCATTTCGACATGATATCAGCCGATTGCCTTGCTGAAGATTTCCTGCTGAGGCCCGGATCCGGTTCCATTGTCTCCATCGGAGCCACCAGAGGCACTTTCCCGACCCCCAATGAATCACTATTCAGTCATTATTACGAAGAGATATACGGTGGCGGGAATCCCAGCATTGCAGAGGCCCTGTGGCTGGCCAAGCTGCAGGCGTCGAATATCAGTAACAACAAGCATTACGTTCTCTTTGGAGACGGAGGCATACATTCCGTTTACCCGTCCGTCAGCGGATGCAGCTTTGAAGTCCCCTCGGATACTCTCTACAGAGGCAGAATTAACACAGTAACCGGTTCTTTCCAGAATAGCTCAATTGGTTTCCTGAATATCACCGAGAGCGGATCGGAAAGGGTTTACAGCGGCATAAGCAGCGGTTCAATAACCTACCTCAGGTACGGTTCGAGCATTTACCAGGCGTTGATTACTGGAACCGATCCGGGATTCTCCGCATCCTTCTTCATGCCGATACAGGCGGACACAGGTGCGTATTCCCGGGGCAGTGCCGTAGGGATATCACTAAACGGTTGTGAGGTTGCATTCGATGAGTGGGTAACCTCCGTGGATGAAGGCAATCACTCAGCCGATTCAGTACCCCCGTCAATTGAACTCTGGATCGATGGTTACAGAGGCGAAAACGTACCATCCGTGAGCGGAGACGCGATACTGAGAGCTTTGCTTTCCGATTCCAGTGGAATCTGCGCAATAGGCGGAGGGGCAGGCCGCTCAATCCTCCTTAGCCTGGATTCCAGGGGATTCGACATAAGCAGGTATTTTGCTTACAAAGCAGACAGTTACACCTGCGGCGAGGTTGAATACAGCCTTCCCGAACTTATAGAAGGCGACCACAGAGTAATCCTGGTCGTCTGGGATGGAATGGGCAATTCAGCAAGGGATACACTTGATTTCAAACTGACCGGGGCAGCTGAAGACCTCCTCTCTTCGGTATTCGTATACCCCAATCCGGGGGAAGGGCAGAGGTGCTTCAATTTTGAGACCTCCTCTGCCGGTACTGCCGTAGTTACCGTTTATACTGTTGCCGGAAGAACCATATGGCAGAAAACCGTAACCTGCAATGAAGGCTACAATCAGGTTCTATGGAATGGCCTTGATAAGGATTTCGATGAGCCGGGATCCGGGGCTTACATATACAGAATCGTCTTCTCGACCCGGGGAGGGGCATCCCGATCTGTAACCGACATCATGGCGGTTGTTCGTGAGCGTTGATGAGGATTATAAAGAGAGAGTGATAACAGAACTGCCGTCCAGGAGTCTTATTTCAGAAGCCGCTGACATGATAAAAACTGCCGGATTAATGGTTGTTTCAACCGGAGCGGGGATGTCGAAGGAAAGCGGAGTAAGAACATTCAGGGGAGAGGACGGATTCTGGAGGGAACATCGAGCAGAGGACCTTGCTTCGCTTGAGGGCATAAGGAAGAATCCTGCACTGGTATGGGAGTGGTACGGAGAGAGGCTGAAAGCCTGCCAGGAACTTGAGCCACATACAGGGTATTATGCCCTTGCACGGATACAGAAGGAGAAGGGGATACTTCCATTGATAACACAGAATGTTGACGGACTTCATCAGAAAGCCGGCATAAAGGATGTCATTGAACTCCACGGAAGCCTCAGAACAGCATCCTGCCTGGATTGCTGCGGTGCTCCCGGCGTACGTATGACCGAGGAGCTCTTTGAGAAGCTCCCGCCGCGCTGCTCATGCGGAAGTATTCTGAGACCGGATGTTGTTCTCTTTGGAGAGCAGCTCCCTGAACAGGCTCTGAAAAGAGCCTTTCGACTGGCGGACACCTGCGATCTGATGATGGTCATAGGAACTTCCATGGTTGTGTATCCGGCAAGTTCGTTACCTCTGATCGCTCTACGAAGAGGCGTAGAAGTTATAGAGATCAATCCTGAGAAAACCCCTCTTTCTTCACTTGATGGAACATTAAGCCTGCAGGGAACTGCCGGTAGTATTCTTCCCGAAATAATTAAGGTGGTATACGGAGAATGATTTCCTTAATTCTGCTTTGTGTATCCGTATCACAGTTGGCAGTATCTGTTTCAACGGATCCCTCAAGCGGTTACAGCACAGTACTGACCTTCGAAGATCCTGTCGTAATCAGTACAGATCGCGGTAGTTATCCTGTTTTCCAGGGAGTACCTGTAAGATTCAAGGCCGGTGAGCCCGTACGTCCTTCGCTGACTCTTTTCATTCCTCTTCCCGATGGGGTTGCACCTGAATTGCGTTATTCGGCAACCCTATACAGATCAACCGGCATCAGTTCCAGCCAGGCAAGAACCCCTGCGATATCCGGAGAAGGTTTGAATGCGAGAGAGATCGATGTCGATCCTGTGCCGCCCGAAGAAAGGCATGTCGTGCTTAACGGCATCATCCCTCTTGCGGGAGCCCGGCTGGCT
>JAUVUL010000277.1 GCA_030600975.1 Candidatus Aegiribacteria sp. | reverse complement strand
TCCGCCGATACCGTAATAAACAGGTAGCACGGCGCTGGAATGAATAAGGCCATAATCGTGCCAGAGATAATCGGCATGTATATGGAGTTTATCATTGTCCCCTAGAGACCAGGATAAAGCTCCGTCCAGGGCGTTATCTCTGTCGAACCACAACTTAGCGCTGATTCCAGATGGTTCCCCCAGTATAAGGCCAAGCTCGAAAACTCCAGGGCCAGGGCCCGTGGAGGAAAACAAAAGCGAAGTGATCAGGAAAAGAATCATTTCAGGCTCCTTTTCTGTAATAGCAAGCATGCAGTTTTATCAGATCTTCATATCTCAATTATAGAATTTATACTTATGTATTACTGGTATGCAAGAGCATCGTTTTTAGTTATTTATTTAAATGCATATGAAACAATTATATAATTACGTATTTCAACGCAGCCTGCAAGCGTTCAGTTATTCTCTGCGGGGCTGGAATCGGTCAGTCACCAATTGCTAGTTTACCATCGTTAATTCTGCTGCAAGGCATGATCGTGAACTAATGATAGCCTTTACCAATGACATTTCAGCATTATTAGCACTGGACAATTGTCTGCCGTTAAATTAAGAATATATAGTAGTGTACTTGAAAGTCGTTAAATAGTCGTTCATCGTGAATTGTTATTCAAATCGAAAGGACACAAAATGGAAGAACTTCACAAAATACTGGAAGGGCTTGTTGAGGTCAGCGGTATCGATGTTGCTGTCTGCGTTGGAAGAGATGGCTTTGTTATTGATGCCGCATCAACAGGTAAAGCTGATACCGAAGCTATAGGAGCGATGGTATCCACCGGTATGGGTTCCGCTGAAAGTGTAGGCCGTGAGCTGGGACTTGAGGAAATGGATCAGGCGATGATGGAGTACAAGAACGGTATAGTCATGATGACTGCACTGGGTAGCGATGCCCTTCTCGTCGTTGTTGCATCCAAGGATGCAAATCTCGGAGGAATCCGCCTTCAGGTAAGAAGAAGCGCCCCCAAGCTTGTTGCAGCGCTTTAATTATCTGATTTCCGGGAAGCGGGTATTCTGAAGATGCATTTGCCAAAACGTGAAGATGCCATGGCGATTAAGGATATTCTCTCCAAACTTGTTAAGCGTTCAGAAGCCATTACGGCTTTGCTGATAAGTCGGGAGGGCGTCTGCATCAGCAAGGCCGGCAACGTGGAGACGCTTAATTCCACAGCCCTTGCCGCGCTTGTTGCAGGGATGTTCTCCGCTACAAGAGAAGTAGCGAACATCGTAGGCGAAGAGCAGTTCTCGATTTTGCTGCAGCAGGGGGAGAAGCGCCATATCCACATTTCTCTGATTGGTCAGAGAAATATGATGATAGTGGTTTTTGAGGATTACAGAAGGATTGGACGAGTTCGGCACGAAGCCCGGACAATATGTCCCAATCTTATCAAAATACTGGAGAGCAGGGAGAAATCCAAGAAGAAGGATTCTGGGGACATTTCCGTTCCTGAGTTCAGGGAATATGCTCTGAATCTCATTGACAGGATTTTTGTGGTTGGTGAAGAGGAAGATGCCTCATCTTGATCCGACCGAGAAGCAGATAGTCTTCAAGATCGTATACTTTGGCCCTGGAATGAGTGGTAAAACAACGAACCTTCTGTATATCCATAAGACCTTGACTGAGAAATACAAGGGAGAAATGCTTGTTCTTGACACAGAAAAGGAGAGAACACTGTTTTTTGATTTCTTCCCCGTTTCGCTTGGAACCGTTCAGGGTTATTCCCTTAAATTCCATCTGTATACCATTCCCGGACAGATATTCTACGAAGCCAGTCGAAGGATCATACTCGTTGGAGCTGACGGGGTGGTATTTGTTGCTGACTCATCTGCTGACAGACTGGATGACAATACTGAAATGTTCAGGTTGATGAGAGAGAATCTCAGGAGTAACGGTATTGATCCATCAGGTTTTCCTATTGTATTGCAATACAATAAACGTGATCGTAATCCGAGGCTTGAAATTGGCGAAATAGAGAGAGAGCTTGAATTAGGCAATATTCCGGTTACCGAATCCATAGCCATCGAGGGCAAAGGAGTAATGAAAACGCTGCAGGTTGTCAGTAAGGAGATCATAAAGCGTTTTCAGATAAGCTGACGTGGAAAGGATTGATTGTCAAATATGGCCATTAACGGTACGCTGAGTGATATTGGTTTCGTTTCACTGCTCCAGTTTCCCAATTCCAGCAGGAAGACCGGTCTGCTTACAGTTATAACCATTGATGGCAAGGCTGAGTTCTACTACAAAAAAGGTGAGCTTGTACATGCCACATACGGTAAGAAGATGGGCAATGAGGTTCTTGTGGATATTGTGGATTGGACTGAAGGCCAGTTCACTTTCGAACCCGGACTGGAACCGAAAGAGACATCCATCACGGATGATCTTCATCATGTTCTCATGTGGGCACTCAAGGAGAGAGACGAGAGGAAGAAGGACCAGGATGAGAAAGCTGGCGGTCCTGTAGAACTCGATGCCGAGCTTTCTGAAAGACTGGATGAACTGATGAAATCAGCCTCCGGTATTGAGTACATCTGCATAGTTACCACTTTAGGACAGCTTGTTGCCAGAGCAATATCGGATAGTAGTTTCCTTCAGGCCATTGAACCATTTTCAGAATCCATCACCTGCTTTATTTCTGAATATCCCGGTAAGGTAACAGGAAAAGTATTTATTGAAGGTGCCAATATTTCAATCGCGATCTCAGGTCTTGATGAGAAACAGACCGTTGTCATTTCTGCCGGACCTGAGATGAAACTCGGAAGACTGTCCATGGCTCTTGGCAGAATAACAAGAGACTTAACTGAGGTATAGCGGATGTAAAGGATATGATTGACAGAAAGAATCTAAATGAGCTATACTTCGAGGAATTCCTTGAGATATGTTCCGATTCAGGACTCATAGAGGAAGGAATCGCAAGAGAGATAATCAATTTTGCCAAGTCTATTGGCGGAGTTGGAGCCGTTCCAAGATTCACCGGCGAACAACTGATCAGTACAGGTGATTTTACCGCATCTCTGGTCAGTATATATCCTGAAGACATGACCTTCAATAACTATGTAACAACCGAAGAGAATTACTACGCCACGGAAATAGCCAGGACCATCGCCCTTATCCCAAGGGTATGGAAGAGTATCACCCCGATCATGCTTCATGCCAATACAGGTCAGGGTAAGACTCACCTGCTAGCGGCCATCTCCAGATCAACCCATAAGAGAACCCTTATCCTTAACACCGTTGATCTGCACATTGAGTATCAGCACTGTCTTAACGCGGGAATGGATAGAGAACTGCGGAACTGGATTACATCCTATGACCTTCTTATGCTGGATGATATTCAGTTTTCACAGGGTGATCTTCAGTTCCAGAAATTTCTAATTTCCGTGATCAACCGCATGCCCAGGGGCAAGCACGGAATAATCACTTCATCGGATGTTCATCCCGCAAAACTGCTTGATATTGATTCCTCGTTCTATTCCAGACTGACCTCAGGACTCGTTATCAGGCTCGAGACGGTCAATTGCGAAGGCAGAAATGAAATCCTCCGGAATCTTTTCAACCAGACCGGCATAATACCGAATGATGAAATCCTCGAATTCATTGCTACCAATGTTAAAATGAACGTTAGACAGCTGAAGGCAGCAGGGCGTATGGTCATTGCCCAGATGCTTGGGCCCAGCCATGATGTGACTATCGATGCAGTCAAGGATATCCTCGGCTTCATGCAGATACCCACGATGGATGAACATCGACCGAAGGCTTCGGAACTCAATGTTAAAGATGAAAAAGAGACTGAAACCACCGTTGATCCAACCCCCTATATTGTGGTTGATATCGATGAGGAAATAAGGATTCAAAAAACTTCTTCGGAGACGGGAGCGACAGC
>JAUVUL010000119.1 GCA_030600975.1 Candidatus Aegiribacteria sp. | reverse complement strand
CCTTTATTATGATCTTAATGTACTGGCCTTCGGGAATTGCCGCAGGATTGTTCTCGACCATCAGGATGTTTTCCGCACTGATGTAAACCCGGCCTCCGTCCGGCATAGACTGGCACGCATTGATCACGATATTGTTGAAGACCTGCCCGATCTGTTCTCTGTCAGCGATAACCTGCCCAAGGTCATTCGCAATTGAATACTCGGCTGTCACGTTGGAGCCGCTAAGTGCAAAATCGGTTGAGTCTCTGAGTAGTCTGGCAATTGGTATCAATTCTTTAACCGGGTCTCCGCCCCTGGAGAATATGAGAAGCTGTCTGGGGAGGTTGGATGCTTTACTGGCTGCGTGTTCGGAGCTTGTCAGGATCTCATACAGGTCGCTGCCCGGTTCAACCATGGTTCTTGCGAGGGATATATTACCCATGATGGCCGTCAGGAAATTGTTAAAATCGTGGGCGATTCCTCCGGCAAGAAGTCCCAGGGATTCAAGCTTTTCGATTCTCCTCTGTTCTTCTTCCAGTTGTTTCAGGATTGTAATATCTCTGGCAACTCCAAGGACTGCATCTTCACCGCTGTAGGCAAGACTCTGAACGGAAAACTCGATATGCCGGACCTCACTATCCTTTCTTATCAGCCTGACCTGGAAGACGTTGGGAATTTCAGAGAAACCCTCTTTAATGGTGCCGTCGTCGTTGATCATTTCCCTGTCATCGGGATGGATAAGGTCGGAGAATTGCATATCCAGCAGTTCATCTCTGCTGTACATTGTAAGGTCGCATACTCGATCGTTAACGAACATAAAGTGATTGCATCCGTAGATATAAATACCATCATGACTCTGCTCAACAAGAGTGCGGTACTTCCCTTCGCTCTCCTCCAGTTCCGCTGTCCGTTCTTTGACTATCTCCTCAAGGTGGAATCTGTGTAATATGAGCTCCTCTTCAACCTGTTTGCGCCCGGTGATATCCCTAACCGTAGCTTGAAGAAGCATTTTACCTTTGAGGTTTATCCTGCTGAGAAGAACGGTTGCGGGAAACTCTTCACCATTGAGTCTTTTATGAATCCATTCAAAGTAGTTGGATCCGTTCTCCATTGCTCTGTCGATCATTTCCTTAGCTTTTAAGACCGACATTTGGCCATCGGGCTGATATTCAGGTGAAAGCAACCATGGCTGTTTTAAGGTGAAATCAGATTCACTTTCGCATCCGAACATTTTTATGGTGGCAGGGTTTCCCGCAGTGAAGGACCAGTCCGGAGGTCCAAGGGTCATTATGGCATCCCGTGATGTCTCGTATAAGGATCTGTATTTCTCCTCATCTTCCCGCTGCTTCTTCTCAGCCTTCTTCTGTTCTGTAATATCAAGAAAGCTCAGAAGCAGGAGCCTTTCATCGTCGGTCTTCTGACGAACATCGGTTGCATTCAGCGACATGGTCCGTTCGCCTATGTTGAGCAGTTTAAGATTGACCTCATATCCGTCGAAATCCCTGTGAATTGAAAGCAGCTCCTCCATGAGGTCTCTGAGCCCTTTCAGGTCCAGAATGCCATCGCCGATACTGTAAACTGAAACATCTTTTACACTTGAGGATTCGATTCCGAACATCTCGGAAAAGCTTTTGTTCGCAAATACGCATTTCATTTCGGAGTTCAATATAAGAATCGGTTCTGTGAGAGCTGCAATCATGCTCTGGAAAAAATCGATGCATTCTTCAGTATTCAATCCATCAATAGGGCAGGAAAAGGATTTGTCATTAACACTGGCCAACTGTTCCTTGAGATCTGACAGTTCCTTGAGAAGCTCTCCCTTTGTTTTTTTAGAACTCTCCATACTGAAATACCCCGCTAATTGAATAATTCAAACCCTAGTATCATATACTATCTAGTGATGTATAAAAGCAAGTACCGATTTCAGCATGGATACAGATACTATAGCATGAATACTGTATATATCTTATTTTATCATCCGATGTACTCGGACAGATGACACGAATTGCGGGAGAGCAAGATGGACTTATCTATGAATGAAATAGTATACAGGGCCATAGGAACAATACACACACCTTATTCCGATATGGCTCCGTTTCAGGCAAGGGAGGATGATACGGAGGGTCCCTTCGTTCTGGAACTCCTTCCGCAATATGAAACAGCACTTGAAGATCTGGAATATTTCAGGTATGTCATTGTTCTTTTCCATATGGACAGGGTGAGGGGTTACAACGGCTCAAACGTTGCTCACCCGCCTTCCCTCAAAGGCGGAAAAGTTGGTCTATTTGCCAGCAGGTCTCCCAACCGGCCTAATCCGATCGGGCTTGATGTCGCGAGACTTCTCAGAATTGATGGAAGAAAAATTTATACGTCGGGGTTGAGCGTCCTTGACGGAACGCCTCTGATAGACATCAAACCATATACAAAAAGAGACTCAAAGCCTGATCCAGGGGAAGGATGGAATACGGAGACATGTCAATGTCGATAATTCCGATAAATGGGGAATCAGTCTCCTGCATGCTATCTGACAGAAACACTTTCGAAGGGAGAGTACGGATGTTCTTCGGGAATAGAGTGCTTTTCTCGGTTCTGATATGTCTGTTTGCAGTCATGAGCGGTATTGCTGAAGCATCGGAAGATCAGGTTTCCGCTTCAACCGCAACTATCTCAGGACACATCACCGGTTATCCGTCAGACTGGTTTCCTCCAATGTATGTCTATGCCAGGAATGTGGATACAAGGAGTACATTTGCGGTCTACACTCCGGGTTCTTTTGACTACACCGCCGAAATCCCCTACACGATAACCGTCTGCGAACCGGGAACCTACACTGTGTTTGCCTGGACAGACAGGGAATTCAGTGGTGTTTGGATAGGCGGATTCTACATCTGCTACGATGAAAAGGGCAGTATAGAACCCATATTTGTTGAAGTAGAACTTGGGCAGGAAGTGGAAAACGTTAATCTTGAAGGAAATATGTTCAATATTGATCAGGATATGGTTCCATTACCCTGAAATACCTGCGAGAAAAGCAGGATTGATTCGGAGGTATAGACATGAGGGCGATTTTAATGCCGGTTTTTATATTAGTTCTCACAGTTACTGCTTTTGAGGATACAGGCAGCCCTGTATGGGTGAACGCCTGCGAGGTTGTAGCAGAGCAGACCGATGCCGAAATAATTCTAAATGACCTTGCAGCCTGCGGGTACCAAAACGCAGGCTACCTCTGGATCCCGGACTGGAATTCTCTTTCAGGATATGAAGGCTGGTTTGTTTATTATGGTCCGTTTGATTCTGCGGAAGACGCTTCAATAGCGGCATGCCGCCTGTTATGGAAGTATCCTGATATCTATTCAGTACTGGTTCATGACGATCCTGTCCGCATGACAGCATCGCCTGCTCCGGGGAACCTTGCTGACCTGACGGGTCTGACGCCTCCTACACAGGACTTTGCGCACCAATCAACGGTGCCGGAGAGCTGGGAGACCGAGTGGAATATCCGTGGCTCAGGAGATGAATGGGAACAGTCCGTTCAGATCACCTCAACTCCTCCGGGCTGGATTATCGATAAGTGGGAGGATATCTACGTCGGAACCATTGAACTGAGAGGCTTCACGGAACCGGATGATGTTACAGGTGAATATGAACGAGTATCGGCTTTTCTCCGAGATAATGCCATGGAGCTGGATGTCAGCGTAATAGAATCTCCAGGTGAATACATCCTTCTGCACAGACTTCCCGATCCCGGCGACAGAGAGGGAGATACTGATTTCTGGATTGCAGTTCGAAGTGGTACTCTTGAGTATGGTTACAGGGTCAGAAGTTTCTACGGAGAGATGCCGTACAGCTGGCTGAACATCCCTGAAGAGGCAAGAGAATCCTTTATACCGAAGGTTGCGGATTCCTATCAGGAAGCGATTGGATACCTGCTCGAAAGGCTTCTTGAAGATGGTGTGTACGGTACCGATACGATAGAGAACATCTCATTCAGCCTGGAATACCTTGATAACCTTCCGGCAAACGCCTGGCGGGATTACTACGATATTGCTGTACGTGAAGTACACAGGCCCGGTGGAGAGGGAGATCCGAATACTGCGCCCATATTGGACAGGTTCCGTGTCTATTCAAGGGGAGGTGAGATTCTATGGTGGCAACCCCTTATAGGTTCTCTCCTGCCTTACAGTGAACTGTTCACTTTCAGTATTGAAGACTTCATATGATGATGACTACTCTTCAATGCCTGGATCCTTAAGCTGTCTTGACTTGATGTGAAAATTAAACACTATCATTATTGATACTTGTATTCAGGGTAGATGCTACTGTGTAATTACTGTTTTGAATGAATGAGGAGCGCACTATGGGAATCACAGCCTGCTTTGTACTTTTTGTTATTTCTGCTACCGGCGTGAACATCACAGAACCAGTTGATGGTGAAACCTACAATGGCGATTGGTTGACTGTCAGGGCTATTGTGGAGAACGAGAACGAGATACCTGAATACGTTCAGTACTCACTTAACGGGCAGTCAGTGGTGCAGATACCGCGGCTGAACACAGACTGGTACACATATATGCAGGATGATCTGCATAACGGCTTTTCAGAGTCGCCTGCCCCAACTGACAATACAATACTCTGGACAGCGCCGGTCACCGGAGATTACCACGAGTTCCCCACTCCGGTGATAGTGGATGGAATTGTGTACTACCCTTCCAACTATGGTACTGATTCTCTTTATGCCCTTGATGCAGCCACCGGCGAACTGATCTGGAAATATCGGACTGGTTATACGGAT
This sequence comes from Candidatus Aegiribacteria sp., assembly GCA_030600975.1. Classification (GTDB taxonomy): domain Bacteria; phylum Fermentibacterota; class Fermentibacteria; order Fermentibacterales; family JCC-6; genus Aegiribacteria. The sequence continues at coordinate 1,490 of JAUVUL010000119.1, read as the reverse complement.
GATGCTGTTACGGTTAAGGATGGCTACCTTTATACTGCCAGTGATTCTCTGTGGTGTCTGGATGCCTTGACCGGTGAGAGGATATGGGCAACAGATGCTGCCGATGCAGATGGAAGCACACCTGCGGTGGTTGATGGCAGGGTGTATTGTGGACGATCTAACTTCTCTAATTCATTTATCTATTGCTTCGATGCGGTAACAGGCACAGAGATATGGTCGGAGACACTCTCCGGAATGATAGCGAGTTGCATGACTATCTGGAACAACATGGTATTTGTTCCAACATTTTGTTTTGAAGACGAAACACCTTTGTATGCCCTGGATGCCAATACAGGCTCGATCGTCTGGGAAAACACCGATTCATATGAAGGTTACTGGGACTCGTCTCCAACTATCGTAGATAATGTTATCTACATCTGTGGATTTGACGGCAGTATACGGGCAATCGAAACATTGACCGGCACTACAATATGGGAGGTTAAGTTAACCTCCGGTGGACTCTATGAGCATATAACAGCAACTCCTGCATATCACAATGTCACGCTCTACTTTGCGGATCAGTTGGATACCTATTACTGTCTTTATGCCTCCACCGGCAGCACCATCTGGACAGTCCCCGGATATCATCACGGCTCTTCAGGTATTGCCGATGGTATGATTTTCTATGGAGAATACAATAACCCTAGCAATGCCAGAGTCGTTGCGCTGGACTGTGACACCGGGGGAGAGATATGGTACTATCGAACCTCGGCAGAATACATTCGTTCCAGCCCCGCAATTACTGACGGAGTTGTTTATATAGCAGGTGAAGACTGGAACCTCTACGCCTTCGGAACCGGTCTGAAATACACCTACCTGGATGATCTGTTCGCAGAGATGGGATCGAACGAGCTGATAGTAACATCCTTCGACGAAGGAATTCCAGTTGCCGCGGACACCGTAAGCTTTACCGTAACAGGAACAGGGATCAACCTGGAGCCTACTCACCGCCTTGGTCTGTGCGCCAGCCCGAATCCTTTCCATTCCTCAGCATTCATTTCATTCGAGCTTTCGGAGCCGGGATATACTTCAATTGAAGTGTATGACCTTGCCGGCAGAGTCGTCTGCTCGCTTGAGAACTCAGAGCTTTCAGCCGGAGAACATTCGGTGGAGTGGGATGGTGGAAAACAGAACGGGGAGCCTGTATCAGCCGGGATTTACATATGCAGGATCCAATCCGGAGATATCACGGAAACAACCGGCCTGTGTCTTTTGAGATGATCAATCGATAACAGCTGCATTCAGCTCCGATAATGCAAACTCAGGGCAGGTATTGCGTTGAATTCTGCTATTAAGAATTGAGAAAGCGTATTTATAGAAATCATTGTATGTCAAACAGTTAACTGTTCGTTCCAATAATAGAAACAATTTGTGACATACTGATCTTCAATTGTCAACACAGATGAGAATATTGGTTGACAATAGTTGATCTATCGTACATACTCACATTT
>JAUVUL010000217.1 GCA_030600975.1 Candidatus Aegiribacteria sp. | reverse complement strand
GTAAAGACAAAGCGGGTCTTTCTTGACAGCGACTTCTGCAAAACCAATCCCTCAGCTGAGCAGGGTTATTACGCGATGCTATCCATATCCGATACTGGCTGTGGAATGGATAAAGTGACGCTCAGCAGAATATTCGAGCCTTTCTTCAGCACAAAGGGAATCACGGCTGGTACAGGACTTGGACTGTCGACCGTTTACGGAATAGTAACACAGCACGACGGGATAATCACTGCCAACAGCAAAACAGATAATGGCACAAGATTCCGAATTTACATCCCTGTAGTCGATAAGGATGCTATAATCGAAGAATTGCTTCCTGAACACGAAGTAGTTGTGGAGACATCTAAAACAATAGTTATCACGGAGGATGACGAGACTGTAAGAAATCTGACCAGTGCTTTTCTATCAGAAGCTGGTCACGAAGTAATCACAGCATCCAACGGAGAAGAGGCTGTTATGCTGATCAGTGATTCTCCCGACAGTGTTGACCTTGTTATACTTGATGTGATAATGCCGGTCCTGGGCGGTTACGAAGCTGCCGACAAAATTCGTGAGATTCGACCTGACATTCCGTTCATATTCTGCAGCGGATACAGCAAGACAAAGAACCAAAAGGACATAAACAGACACCTTGAAAAATCCAGGTTTCTCTCGAAACCTTATTCAATGGCACAGCTTCTGAATGCCATAAACGAGTTGTTTGCTGAAGCCAAGTAACTGTCTACGGGGGCTCTTCATTCAAGGAGATATTATGAGGCTGAGAATAACAACGGCATTACTCTCCATGATACTGATAATGGCCGCCATGTCAGCACATGCAATGGAAATGAACGGTATCGAGTATCCGGATGCGATAACGGTAAACGGAGTTGATCTGGTTCTGAACGGCCTTGGGAAACGAGAAGCCACTATCTTCAAGGTGGACGTTTACATTGCGGCACTGTATCTTGAAAACCCTGGCACAGACGGTTATGCCATCTGCGAGTCGGAAGAGACAAAACGTCTCATTCTTCATTTTGTCCGTGACGTTAACGGCGGAAATATAGGCGGAGCGTGGGCCGAAGGATTCATGAAGAATAGCGGAGATGACGTAACCATTTACGAGACCAGGATCGAAACCCTGAGTTCATGGATGACTGAATTGAAGGATGGTGAAAGAATGATGTTCACCTACATTCCAGGCACCGGCCTTGAAATTTCAGTAAAAGGTATATCCATGGGCACCATTGAAGGAAGTGATTTCGCCAGCGTGTTCTTTTCCATCTGGCTGGGAGATGATCCGCCGAATGGAGGGCTCCGGGACGGCCTGCTCGGACTGAACTGATAGCAGGTTTGACCCTGCGGTCTCACCAGTCGTCCGGCAGGGTTGTCAATTGAATTTATCGGCGAATCAGTCGGAGTTGTTAGTTATCCTGTATCCAGTCCTCAACAGCCCTGAGACCCTCATCAGGAAAGAAATGCCCGCCATCGTATTCAAAGAATGTAACATCGTATCCAGCATCCGTAAGGAAATCTTTCGCATTTATCGCCCTGTCGTCTTCCTGCGTGCCTCTGCCGATGAATATCGGAAGGAAAGTCGCTGATTCAATGACTCCGTGCGGATAGAGTTCTTCATCAATAATAACGCTGTAAGTGGCGATACCCGTAAAGAGAGAGGGATTTCCAAAACCGGTCCAGTACGCCATGATCCCCCCCTGGCTGAATCCGAGCAGGTAAATCCTCCCGATTGTATACCGGTTCTTAAGATCATCCAGGCACGCAAGGATCATATCCGAAGACAATTCCATGGAATTACTGAACATCTCCTGCATCTGCTCAAGGGGCATATCTCCCCCATGCCACTCGCTCGAACCGTGAACTGTCCAGCTGTATACCGTCCTGCCGTTCTGTTCGAAGGCATAGGGTGCCTGGAGAGAGGCAAGGATAAAATTGCCTTCATCGAATGCAGTCCATCTGGAGGAAAATTCCGTAACATCTCCACCGTAGCCGTGGAGTGCCAGAACGAGATCATATTCCTGCTGCGGGTCAAAGTTATCCGGTATGTGTATTCTTACCGTCTGCATTGAAGGAAATTCGAGGTACAGCCTTTCACCAAGCGTCTCCATGCTCTGAAGCCTCCTGGCTTCTTCCATGACAGCCATGGCCTCATCTACATATGCTTTGAATTCTTCCTCATCCCTTACGGATGAAAAATCGGTGTCGGTCTCTATAAGCTCAGGTCTGTCGAATCCCGCAAGAGCAGACTGCACCAGGGCCTTCCCCGCAAGTTCCGGTTCATCAATCAACCCGTAGCAGCACGCCAGGTTGAAGAGGGCTATTGGATTATCATCCAGATCCGCCTGAAGCGCAAGAATATAGTATTCAGCAGCCTTCTCATAATCACCATCCATGTAGTATTGTACCGCATCCTGAACAAGAAATCCCGGTTGACTCTCGTAGGATTCAAAGAGTTCTGAAGAGAGTTCTCCCAGTGTGATTGAACCCTCCTGCGCAGATGATGAAGAAATGAAAAAGACCGCAACACTTAACACTGTAAAAGCAAAACACTTCATTACAAGGCCGCCTTTCATAAAAAATTAGTACTCTGCAATTATATATCTATTTGATATATTGTCAAAAATTCCAACTCATTCTCGAATAAGGTTCAATTGATGTTATTGCTGCTTCCAAATTTGCGCTGCACGCACTCAGGGATTATTATATTCGCTGGAGTAAATGTTCGGAGGAGCAACAAGTCTATGATATAAAGGTGTTATCATGAAAGAGGAATTTAAGGTCATTTTGCTTGTTCTTATAACAGCTGTTTTCGCGTGCGGTGGTAAAAACACCCCGGAGGAAACGGCTGCCAGGTTTTTGGAATGTTTGCAGGACCGTAACCTCGATGGAGCCCGGGAGCTTCTGGTAGAGAACAAGTGGGATACCATCTGGGATTTCTACGATGACGATGTAGAAATCATCAGATACTCAATCGAAGAAGTAAGTCTTTCAGAGGACGGTAACAGCGCAGAAATCTACTGGAAAACCACCATAATAGATGCTAATTCACCCGATACAGATGAGGGAGGAGAATGGGAACTTGAAAAGGATATCAATGGAAACTGGATAATAGTAGACCTGTTTCCATATTGACATAATCTCAACCAGGAGAGAACCGGTTCTAAATACGCAGACCGGGGATCTCACCATCACCGAAGAATGAACTGTTGTTGTTGTAAATTTCGTTATTTCTCATTTTCAGATCGGTCTGATCCACCTGTCCGGTGGAATAGAAAAGACGTCCGTTGTTCCTGATAATACAATGATCAATATCCAGATCGTGGAATGAACGAAGATAAAAAGCACTGAAGCTGTTATCTTCTATCAGGCAGTGCTGGATTCTTATATGCTCAGAACCTATTATCCGAAAACCCATCGCGCCGCATCCGCTTACGGTGCAGTTGTCTATGGTAATATCCGAACAGCCGTCGATAGTGATGACTCCCCCATGACAGTCGTATTCTGTAAGGGGATCAACGTGCCTGAAATAACCGCCCAGTATCTGGACGTTACTGCAGCCAACCAGCTCGATCACATTACGGTATACATCATCCAGAAGCACCTGTGTGCCTGGTTCGAAGCTTATACAGACATCATGCAGACCTATAAGTCTTAAAGTAGAGGAATTCACATAGGTATCGCACGGTATGTCAATAGTATCATTTTCACATGAATCCATGATCATGCTCCGAAGAGGATTATGTGTTCTTTTATCGATTTCCAGCTCCTCATCAGCCTGAAGTATGCCAAATGAAATGATCACAACAGCTGTTACGACACCATATCTCTTTCTTTTCAAACAGACACATCCTTTCATTAATTAAATATGCAAGAGTTCAGCAACAGAAACAGATTCTCTGCCTCAATGCAAAACGCTGGGATTTCAATAAGTATGTATCAAGATAATCCTTGAATCAATGAGTACGGATTCCGGGATCCTCTCTTTATACAGTTGCATTTCGGAACAGGCTGGAACATAATGTAGTATAGATAAAGGGAATTACCGGAACCCGGTTTTTCATTACAGGGAGATGCAATGCAAAGGATATACTTCGATCATAATGCCACTACACCACTGCACCCGGAGGTTAAGTCTGCAATAATAGAATCACTTGATGTTTTCGGGAATCCTTCCAGCCTTCATGAAGACGGCAGAAGGGCCAGGATCCTGATCGAGACTGCAAGGGAAAAGGTTGCAGCCCTGATTAACGCTGATCCGGAAGAAATAATGTTCACAGGGAGCGGCTCGGAGGCGAACAATACTGTACTTTCAATTGTTAGTTGCAGCGGAGCCCGGTGCAGCCTGCATTCCACTGCTGACAGTGACCTTGTAACATCGACCATCGAGCACCCATGCATCCTTGAGACATCGAAGTGTCTTGAAAACAGGGGAACAAAAGTCTTGCGCGTAGGTGTGGACAGCAGGGGTTTTGTAAAAATGGACGATCTTGAACAGGCGGTATCCGGGAATACATCACTTGTGTCCGTCATGATGGTGAATAACGAAACGGGCGCGATTCAGGACGTTCAAAGGGCCCTGGAGATCGCCCATGCTTCGGGAGCCATGTTCCATACGGATGCCGTACAGGCGGTG
>JAUVUL010000310.1 GCA_030600975.1 Candidatus Aegiribacteria sp. | reverse complement strand
TGAAGCATGTTCACGGACATAGGAGGATAGGAATTCAGCAAAACTCTCTTTACCGAACCTATCATAAATATAACCCAATCTCTGCGCCCAGCTTACCGGTGAAACAGATGCTGCTGCAAGAAGTTTATCGGGATCGAGGTTCCTGGCGAGATCCAGAGCCACTGTGGCCGCATTGCTCAATCCTCCGGAGTGTTTCGGGTATCCCATAAGCTCCAGAGCGGTTACTTCCGGAGTGGCGCAGCGTAATACTCCCCTGGGGGTGTTTGTTATTGAAACAGGCATATCAGCTGTACTTCTACGAGCAATGAATTTGACAAGAATACTACCGCAGCAGATGCTCCTCCTATTTCTCTGTACCATTACCTGACAATGCTGTGGTCTCTGATGCACAGCGGTGTATTTTTCAGAAGCAGTCAGCAGACAGATGTAATATGGTTCCCCCAGAAAATACATCAGTTGATCGATGAAATGCTCGGCAGGAGGGCAGCCTGAATAGCGATATTGAGATGGAACTATCACATGAAAGCTTCTGACAGGTTCAACTATCTGTCTGCGCAGCTTCAATCTTCTTAGCTTAGCCCGTACAGCGTTGGGGTTACTCTCAAACGCACGGCAGGCATCTTCAGTGGTAAAATGATAACAACCGGTGGAAGTAAGCGACTCTATGTACTCCCGTGCATTCAATTCAGTAATTGATCCCTTCCTGTGAGATTGTCGCATATTCTTCTCACTGACATGCAAAAAGAATTCCTTAACGATTCTTGCTGAATATAACGTATTGTGTAATATTACGCAAGAATTGTATAGGTATGTGTGTCTCTTTGATACCGGGTTGCTCTTTGTATTCCCCTGATCCTTATCTCCTCAGAAAAGCGTACACCCATCTTCCATACGGGTTATCGAACTTGATGCTTTCTCTTTCGAAGCGCTCCGGGTGCCAGTCCTCCGCCCATGCGCGCATTTCTTCATATTCCTCGTTCTCCGGGTCCGATAGGATTCCTATCATGTCCATGTATCCCGCAGGACCTCCGCAGTCTTCCCGGGGGCAGGCCCTGGCGCCTCCGATGCAGCAGGGGTACTCCTGTTCTTTCTCCCTGAAGATGTAACCCTCAAGCTTCACGATGTGAACCCAGTCGTCTCCGTAGTCATAGTGATATCTGGCGGTTACTCCCAGATCGTTGAAGTGGTCTATTACGGGGATCTCCCAGCCCGGGAACACCTCCTGAACACCGCCAAACCTGTCAAAGTCAGGAATGCCGATGTGAACAGTATTCCTTTTACGTTTCCCCTTTATCTCAAAATGGTGCAGATGATAGTCAAGCCACCCCATGGCATCCTGCAGGGCTGCATGCAGGTCCCAGAAATTGTAGTCAGAAGGCACCAGTATTCTCCGCCATATCGCGGGTTCAATATCTTCCTGCTCAACTCTGAACTGCAGCACCCGCCTTTTGAAGGGAGCGCTGAGTTTAGGTGTCTCATAATTCATGAGATAACCTTCTTCTGTGTAATTCCTGTCAAACCTGCTCATAGATGCTTCCTTCCTGATTCGATATACCGCCTGTGCTGTTTTATCATGTTACGAATCATGTACGGTGTCATGCCCGGTACCTGACCAGTGGAACTGATTTCTTTCTACAAACTCAGGAAAGTATACTCGTGCAAAACCATTGGAATTTCATTTCCTCACATCTATCCCTATTAACAGGGAAAGATAATGCTATATCTTTCCTCATAAAGAGGGATAGATATGACAGCAGCAGTTATAGAACAGGTTGTAACCGAGGGGCTGAATCTCCATCCTCCGTTGATGATACGCCGTGACCTGAAACTCCCCGCCGCACAAGACCTTGCTACAGTGATACTGGGTATGAGACGATCGGGAAAAACCTGGTTCATATATCAGACAATAGGAGATCTACTTTAAGAAGGAATACCCCGAGAGAGAATCCTCTATATCAATTTCGAGGATGACCGGCTCGGTGAGTTGGATCATGGACAAATGAGGTTAATAGAAGAGGAATACTTCAGAAGATTTCCTGATCTCAGGAATGAATCGGTATGGTTCTTCCTTGATCAGGTTCAGGAGGTTGAAGGGTGGGAGAGTTATGCAAGAACACTTCTCGACAGGAGATGGCCAAGGCTGATATTAAGCGGATCCTCTTCAAGGCTTCTAAGTGGTGAAGTCGCGACACAGATGCGCGGCCGATCACTGACCCTCGAAGTAAAACCATTCAGCTTCAAAGAATACCTCAGATGGAAGGGATTATCCCCGGAAACGTATCCCGAAAGCTCTACGCGCTCAATAATAGAAAAATGCTTACTGGAATACCTGGATACAGGGGGTTTCCCTGAGGTTCTTCCTCTGGAAGAAATGTTCCATCGTCAGCTTCTACAGAATTATGTAAATACGGTGATTTTCAGGGATGTAGTAGACCGCTGGGGGGTAACGAACATCACCCTGCTTAAATATGTAGTTCGGAGATTACTTACCTCCTGCAGCTGCAGGACCTCCGTTAATCGGATATTCATAGAGGCTAAATCGAACGGACTGCATTGCTCGAAGAATACCGTTCATGAATATCTGGGTTATCTTGAGGATGCATATTTGGTGGAGAGTATGTTCATCGAGACAGCAAGTGAACGGAGGAGGATGACAAACCCCAGAAAAGTCTATGCAATTGATCCAGGGCTTGTAAACGCCTTTGTGGGACGAAGCGGTGGATGGGGACTGGGAAGGGCGCTGGAAGACGCAGTATTCGTAGAGCTTCGCAGACGAGGCTGCACCCCATCATATGTTATGTCAAAGAATGGATTCGAGATCGACTTCTCATTCATGGATGAATCGGGTGAACATATACTGATGCAGGTCTGCTCGAAACTCGATGAAAAGAATGTTCTGGAAAGAGAGACCAGGGCTCTGGCAGCTGATACCAGAAAAGCACTAAGATTGATAGTGACCCTTCACGAGGAAAGAAATATCACCAGGGATGGTCTGGAGATAGTAATTCTTCCAGCATGGAAATGGTTTGGAAGCATCTGAAGTGATACCAGTTCAGGAAGTTCCTGTATTCAGAGATACCTGCTTCTCTGGAAATCATTATCATGGTTTCTGCGTTATAGCCCTTGTAACTTCCGTAATCGTATTTCAGAATATGGGCTGGATCAATATTGGTAATAACAGTCAGGAGACCTACATCAAAAAAGTATTGCTTGAACCGGTTGTCTCTTGCGAATCCGGCTAATGGGGTTTCAGCCCGATTCACAATAGAAGTCCGCAGGACAAGCCGGGCACTCTCCAACCAGCCCATTGGAGAAGACAAACGCTCATAACCATGAAAACCTGGCACGGCATCTTTAAAACGAAACTTCGATGCACTCCCATCTAGAGCACGCGCAAGCTGAACAGGTACATTACGCCAGAGACGTTCTATATGCAGGGCATTTGTTTTACCGGAGTGTTTAGCAATATCCGCCATATACGTGTCGACAAGATCCCGGTGGACGCTTCGAACCGCCTGGACAGCTTCATACGGGTTTTCAAGGCGTTCGCGGTA
>JAUVUL010000018.1 GCA_030600975.1 Candidatus Aegiribacteria sp. | reverse complement strand
GGGACGACCTGGGACCAAGATTCCCTTCGCTTATGGGTATGTACGTTTCGCCGGATGGCGGGTGGGACAGAGGTGTTGTGGGCAGGGTCCCGGACTGGAGACTGGCAACACCCGCAGAGTTCAGGCTGTTTGGTGCCGAGACTCTGGTTTCCGAGGGGATAGACGAAGCAGAAATAGCAGGACACGGAGGAGCAAAAGTCGCGCTCCTGGTCAGAAGCCACGGTTGGGAAACGATGAATACTCAGCCCCTACCGGTTCGAGAAGTGGCTTCCGCGGCTGTGAACCTGTACAACCTTAAATTCACCCGGGGAGGTGAGGAGCAGTGAACTATAAAAATACAATAAAATTGCCGAAAACCAGCTTCTCCATGAAGGGCAATCTTATTAAGAAGGAACCTGAAATACTTGAAATGTGGAACGAGGAAAGCCTCTACGTAAAAATCAGGCAGGCAAGAATGGATTCACCGAAGTTCATTCTCCATGATGGACCTCCCTATGCAAATGGACATGTTCACCTGGGAACGGCGCTGAACAAGATACTGAAGGATTTCATAGTCAAATCCTTCACCATGATGGGATACGATTCCCCGTACGTTCCTGGATGGGATTGCCACGGCATGCCCATAGAACACAGGGTTATGGACCAACAGCCTGATAACGGAAAACACCTTTCAAGAAAAGAAATAAGAGAGAAGTGCCGGGAATATGCTTCGGAATATGTTGAGGTTCAGAGAGAGGAATTCAAAAGACTTGGCGTATTCGGTGAGTGGGACCTGCCTTATCTTACGATGAGTAGAAATTACGAATCAGGCATTTTACAGGCATTTGGCGATCTTGTGAAAGACGGCTACTTGTATCAGGGTCTGCGCCCTATACACTGGTGCATGAAATGCGGCACCGCACTGGCCGAGGCGGAAGTGGAACACGGAGACCATACTTCTCCATCGATATATGTTGCGTTCAAGCAGGAAAATCCTGATGACTGGGACAGACGCGGTGTTCCAGAGGATACAGAAACTGTTATCTGGACAACTACACCCTGGACTCTGCCGGCGAACCTGGCGGTGGCTCTGCATCCATCCGAGAAGTATGTGATCATTGAAACCGGAAAACGGCGATTCCTCGTGGCCGATAAAAGGGCGGAAGCCTTCATGGAGGATTCGCAGATCAGTGGCAGCGTGCTCCGAGAACCTGTTTTTACGGGCAACGAGCTTGAGGGTCTTCTGATGAAGCACCCCGTACTTGATAACAAGACTTCCCTTATGATAGTGGCCGAACATGTAACCATGGAAGATGGTACGGGATGCGTTCATACTGCTCCGGGGCACGGAGCTGATGATTTCGTAGTCGGCCTGAAGTACGGCCTTGAGATATTCAGCCCTGTGAACGAAGACGGAACCTTTTCCGAGGAAGCCGGCAGATATTCAGGCATCAATGTGTTCAAAGCCAACGCTGAAATCGTGGATGATCTGAAGAATTCCGGGTGCCTTCTTGCGGATAAGAATATGAGACACAGTTATCCTCACTGCTGGAGATGCAAGAGACCGCTGATATTCCGGGCAACAAGACAGTTCTTCCTCAGCCTTTCAAGGAACGATCTTAAAAAGCGGGTCCTGGAGCGGGTCGATGAGGTAGAATGGCATCCCGGATGGGGCTACGATCGCATGAAGAACATGATGGAGGTGCGCCCCGACTGGTGTCTTTCAAGGCAGAGGTCATGGGGGGTGGCTCTTCCCGTTTTCACCTGCCCGGATTGCTTTGAACCTGTCTTTGACCACGAGGTCATACACGCTGTTTCCGAAGAAGTAGCTTTGAAGGGGTCGGACATATGGTTCGAAATGAATCCCGGAGAGCTTTTCGCCCTCGCTGGAAAGAAGGCTGTATGCCCTTCGTGCGGAAGCTCCAATCTTCAGAGGGTGGATGATATTCTGGATGTATGGTTCGACAGTGCGCTGAGCCATTACAATGTGCTTACCGAGAGGCACGGGCTTACGCGACCTGCCGCCGTATACCTTGAGGCAACCGACCAGCATCGCGGATGGTTCGGACTAAGCCTTATAACAAGTGAAGCCCTTGGAATGAGCAGGCCTGCGGACAACATAATAACCCATGGTCTCGTTCAGGATAAGAACGGAAAGAAGATGTCCAAGTCCCTGGGTAACGTCGTGTCTCCTCTGAAGATAACAGATCATCAGGGAGCCGACATACTGAGGCTCTGGTTCGCCAGCGTTGATTACACGGCGGATTTCAGGGCTGACCTTTCCCAGCTTGACGACGCCAGGGAGGCTTACAGAAAACTCCGCAATACGGTAAGGTTCATACTTGGCAATCTTGGAGAATTCGATGAATTCAATCTAGAACCCGCCAGACTTGAGGGTTTTGACAGATATATCTATCTCAGGTTCAGGAAACTCTGCCGATTCTGCATCGATGAATACAGAAAGTTCCAGTTTCACAGAGTCTATCGTGAACTCAGGAACTTCGCTGTTATAAGTCTTTCCGGCCAGTTCCTTGATATGAGGAAAGACAGGCTTTACTGCAATGACCCCGGTTCTGAATCCAGCAGGATGACGAGACAGGTCATGGCTTACATGCTGAAGAACCTTATTCAGCTTCTGGCGCCTTTGATTCCCTTTACAGCTGAAGAGGCGTGGCTGGCTCTACCTGAATGCCTGAGGGGGGACGAAAGTATTCACCTTTCCCTCTATCCCGATTCCGAAACTCTGCTGGATACCGAAGAGGATAGCGCTGTCCTTGAAGAGTGGGAGCCCTATCTGGAGGTCAGGAAAACGGTTCTGAAGGAACTTGAGGAAAAACGGGCAGCTGGAGATATAGGTGGCGGGCTGGATGCCATGGTCTCACTTACCGTTCCACAGGACATGGTCGCATCGGCTAATGGTGAGGACTGGTCGGATTTTCTGATTGTCTCATATGCTGACGTTAAGGCTGGTAATGAGATAACTGTTTCGGTCGAGAAGGCTTCGGGTTCGAAGTGCAACAGATGCTGGAAGATCCTGCCGGAAGTTGGCACCTGTGCCCCTGGTGATGTGTGTGCCAGATGCGCCGAAGTCCTGAAGCGGTACGAACCTTGATGACCATAACAAGAACCAGATTATGCGGTTATATCACCGCACTGGGCGTCCTGACGCTTGATCAACTGACCAAGAGGCTTGCACTTGGAGGACTGGAGCTGCATCATCCTGAAGCGGTGCTCGGTAACTTTCTGAGGTTCACTCTTGCCTGGAACCAGGGTGCTGCGTTCAGTATGCCCTGGGGAGGCCCGCTCTTCCTGACCGTTATTACTGCAGCTGCAGTCGTGATGGTTTCAATTTTCATATGGAAGCTTGGAAAGCATTCTCCGTTCTTTCTGGCGGGCCTGGGAGCAATTCTGGGAGGAGCGCTTGGAAATATCCTGGACAGGTTCATGTACGGCAAAGTTGTCGATTTTATTGACATAGGTTCCACTGGATGGCGGTGGCCAACATTCAACGTCGCGGATATAGCTATTACGGTCGGCGGCGTTATTCTTGTGATCCTTTACCGGAAGGAAGCATCTGCCGAGGAGGTTATAAAGGAGGAAACGAATGGAGGCTGTTAGGGTGATTTCCAGGACTGTTGTGGCTGTGGGAGGGAATTCACTGATCTCCTCCGGTGGAAACAACGGTAATCTGGACACTCATAAACTGGCCCGTACGGTCTGCGAGGAGCTTGCAACCATTGCACAGTTCCGCGGGGGTGTTGTTATTACTCACGGCAACGGACCACAGGTCGGGTTCGAGCTTTTAAGGAACGCAATGGCCGCATCATGCGTTCCGCCCGATGGAATGGATGTAAATGTAGCAGCGACACAGGGTTATATCGGTTACCTTCTACAGCAGGTACTTGGAGATGTTCTGGAGGAACGCGGAGTTGATATCCCTGTAACTGCTCTTGTCACTCAGGTCCTTGTGGCTCCTGACGATCCTGCTTTTGAGAATCCGTCAAAACCCGTTGGTCCTTTCTATAATGAAGAGGAAGCCCACAGAATCAATAAAGAGTTCGGCTGGATCATGAAAGAAGATGCCGGGAGGGGATGGAGACGTGTTGTGTCATCCCCGAAACCCAGGAGAATACTGGAGTTGGAGTCCATCAGGACACTTGTCAATGCCGGTCAGATCGTCATATGCGCAGGCGGTGGAGGTATTCCCGTTGTCCGTGAGGGTTACAAAGTCAGAGGTGTCCCGGCTGTTATCGATAAGGATCACGTCAGCGCGCTTCTTGCTACTCGCCTGGAAGCAGATACTTACGTAATATCCACCGCCGTACCGGAAGTATATGTGAACTTCGGAAGACCTGATCAGAAATCTATCCGCAGTGCGACACTTGAGGAGATGGAGCGGTTCGTCTACCAGGGAGAATTCGCGGAGGGTTCCATGATGCCAAAGATCCGGGCGTCCATCGGATTTCTCAAGCATGGCGGTGAGAAGGTTGTAATAAGTTCGCCGGGCAATCTTCTTTTGGCTCTTGATGGAGAAGCAGGAACAACGATTGTTCATGGAGGCCGCAGTATTCAGAAATCCATGCTTCTTTCCGGCTCCGAAGGGGTTTCTTCCGCTGAACGGTAAGACATGATCAATCTTTGTGTTCTGTCCTACGGAAAAAGAAAAGGGGGATAATCATGCCTGTACTATGTAAAACGGAAATCGAATCTGAAGCTGACCTTAAGGTATTCATTACGGATATTCGGTCGGATGCCGACCTTGTAGTTTTCGAAACTACAAACACCTGGGACGCAACGGTGCCCCAGGTCTGGTGCTATACGTATATTCAGAGCGAAGCGGATAAGCTGGTCTGCTTTACTGATGGGCAATGGAACGCTGATATCACAATATTCCTCACTGATATTCAGTCCGATGGGGGTTGGATCAACTCGGCAAAATCAGGATTGCTTTAAAATAGGGACGGGAAATAGGGGAAATAGGGACGGAGGTAATTAGATTTCTTAATTACCTCCGTCCCTATTTCCTTACCTTCGTCCCTATTAGAATATGGTCTTGATGCTTCCCCATGTTTCACGCTGGAGTGCAACCGGAGCTGCATACAGATCAAAGAACGCATCTGTTGATTCTCCATAAGCATCATCGGATCGTGTCCAGGTTGATCCATTTAAAACCCAACACTGTGATAGAACTGACCAGTTCTGAACAAGCCAGAAATCAACATTGTAATTTAAGGTTATTTCAAGCCAGTAATACACGCCAGCGGTCAGAGATGGATAAGAAGGAAGAACCAGAGTTGTCTCAATGATGTCAAAACCCCAGTTGTCATCCCCCGTGTCAATGTGTGTAGCTGATGCAGTACCGCTCCAGACAGATGTTGCAGTTGCAGGGCTGGAATCACCGGTATCCTGATAAAAAGCAACGTCCATATTAGTTGGTTGTGCACCTACATAGATCATCCACACAACAACTGTATCAATACTAGCATTTGCAGCGAGTATAAAATCATCAGCCATTGAATTCGCACTGTATCCATTAACAAGATTAGCAAAGACGTATGTTTGGGAAAAAGCAATGCCATCAGTACTGACAGGGCTGCTACCAGCGGTATGCCGGGCGCCAAGTTCTGAGTATCCATCAGCGAAAGACAATGCAGCACAAATAACCAAGCAGAGAGCAAGAAGTTTCATAAAAGCATCCTTTTCTATTGTTAATCAAGAATTAGGTTAGTCGCAACTTATATTCAATCAGTATTCTTAAGTCAAGTAATCATACGGTGCACGTTGAAAGAGGCATCGCCTCAATCCAGGTGCGCATGATCGGGCAGGCATACAGTGGATGAACCTTGACGATTACGCCGTTTGTACTTATCCTTCGAGCCACGCAATGGATGGTGCGGTGGGCGATTAGCTCAGGTGGCTAGAGTGCTTGCTTGACATGCAAGAGGTCACTGGTTCAAGTCCAGTATCGCCCACCATTTTTTATGTTTATTCATGACCGGAAGGAGGTCGTCTGGATTATGCGTATTAAATTTCCTGATAACAGTGCAAAAGAGTATGAGGCAGGCACTACCGGTCTTGAAATTGCAGGTGATATTTCCCAGGGACTCGCCCGGAACTCGCTGATCGTACGGTTCAATAGTGAGCTGTGTGACCTGACCAAACCCTTATACGATGACGGAAGTATCGAGATCCTGACATTCAGGGACGAAGAGGGGAAGAAAGCCCTTCGGCACAGCTGCTCTCACCTGATGGCCTGTGCTGTTCAAAAACTCTATCCAGGTACCAGACTGGGTATTGGCCCCTCTATCGAGGACGGATTCTACTACGATTTCAACATACCTGAATTTCCCGGCATTTCAGTTTTCAAGAAAATTGTCGCTGAAATGAAAAAACAGGTTAAGGAAAATACCCCTTTTATTCGCAAAGAGATGAGCTTTGAAGAAGCGGTTGCGTTATTCGAACAAAAGGGTGAGAAATACAAGCTGGAACTCCTGGAGGAACTGCGTGATGCAGGAGAGAGCATCTCGGTGTACAGCCATGGAGAATTTGTTGACCTCTGCAGAGGTCCCCATGTCCCCTCAACAGGATACTTAAAGCATTTCGAGCTTCTCAGCACAGCAGGCGCTTACTGGCGTGGTGACGAAAACAACGAGATGCTCACTCGGATATATGGAACCGTGTTCGACTCGCCTGCGAACCTGAAAGAACACCTTTCAATGCTTGAGGAGGCGAAGAAGAGGGATCACAGAAAGCTGGGGCAGGAACTGGAGCTTTTCATAATAGGGGGCGACGGTGGTCCCGGCCTTACATACTGGTTGCCGGCAGGTACGATTGTCCGCGAGGAGCTTGAGAATCACTGGAAGAAAGCACATATAAAAGCCGGTTATCAGCTTGTAAGTACTCCGCACATAGCTCCGGTTGGATTATGGAAGACTTCGGGGCATTACGATTACTACAGGGATAACATGTACTTTCTCAGTATAGATAAAGGCGAATACGCCCTGAAACCGATGAACTTCCCCGGCCATATCATCATTTACAAGAACAGCAAAAGATCATACAGAGAACTCCCGATGCGTCTTGCCGAGCTTGGTATGGTCTACAGGTATGAAAAGAGCGGGGTCCTTCACGGCCTCATGCGGGTGCGTGGTTTCACAGTGGATGACGGTCATATTTTCTGCACGGAGGACCAGATAGTTGAAGAGATACAGAAGGTCGTAAGATTTGCCCTGTATTTCCTGAATATCTTCAACTTCGGGTACAGGATCGAGCTTTCGCTTATGGACCCTGAAGATCCCGGTCACTATGCGGGCAAGCCCGAGGAGTGGAGAAAGGTGCAACTCGCGCTGGCAAAGGCGCTTGACGAGATGGGCGAGGCTTACAGGTCCGTTGTTGGTGAAGCTGTTTTCTACGGTCCCAAGATCGATATAAAGATGAAAGACGCGCTGGGCAGATTCTGGCAGGGACCTACTATCCAGTTTGACTTTAACATTCCACAGCGTTTCAACCTCACATATGTGGGTAATGACGGGCAGGAACACAGGGTGTTCATGGTTCACAGAGCGCTTTACGGTTCTGTTGAACGGTTCATCGGCAACCTGATAGAGCACTATGCAGGCAACCTTCCGGGTTGGCTTGCTCCCCATCAGGTTGTTATCTTACCTATTACGGAGTATCAGCTTGAAAAAGCTGAAGAGGTTGAGAGTATTCTCACCAGTTTGGATATCCGTTGTGCGATAGACAGCAGAAATGAGACTGTAGCTTACAGGATTAGAGAGGCGGAAACCAGCAAGATCCCGTTCATGCTCATAATCGGTGAGCGTGAGGTAGAATCGGACAGTGTTGCTTTGCGTATCCACATTGAAGGTGACAGAGGCTCAATGAAACTGGATGAAGCGATTGAAATAGTCATGGTCGGATGCAGAAGACCGGAATTACCCTAAAATAGGAGGTCAGTTCATCAGCAAGAGGGAACAGAACAGGGTTAATGGGGAAATTCGAAGCCCCCGCGTGAGATTACTTGATGAGAATGGAGAGCATGTCGGGATATTGAGCATACAGGAAGCACTTGACAAGGCTGCGGAAGCAGGACTTGACCTCGTTGAGATCTCACCCGGAGCAGACCCGCCTGTTGCCAGTATAGTGGATTATGGGAAGTTCCGTTACAGTCAGAAAAGAAAAGAAAGAAAAGCAAGGAAAAGCCAGAATACCGGGGGTCTAAAGGAAGTAAAATTCAGACCCAATACCGAAGAACATGATTATCATTTCAAGATGATGCATGCCCGTGAATTCCTTGAATTGAGACATAAAGTAAAAGCAACTGTAGTGTTTCGCGGCCGTCAGCTATCCTATAAGGATCAGGGTCTTGATCTTCTAGAAAAACTGGCTGAGGATCTTGAGGAATACGGTCAAATTGAAAGAAAACCATGTATGGAAGGGCGTCAGATGACTATGATCATCTCGCCTTTGAGAGAGAGAAACTAGTGTCATGTCAAGCATCAAATGATGTGTCTTGCTCGTCCTTTGACGCTCCTGCGGTGTTACGGATTCAGTTACATAGCTCTGCTATGCGCCTTCATCCGCGCCTTGCAGGAACGCCAAATAACTTCGCAATACACATCTGACACTTGACACGACACTTAGCAGGGAGAACCAATGCCTAAAATGAAAACACATAAAGGAGCCGCACGGCGGTTCCGTAAAACGGCAAAAGGGAAGTTCAAAATGAACAGACCCTTTGCTGACCATATAAAGACAAAGAAGAACGCAAAACGAGTAAGAAAACTGCGTAAAAGCAGCATAGCATCCAAGCCTGATACAAAAAGGCTTAAGAAGCTGCTGCCCTAGCATTCGGAGTTGAAAAATGAGTAGAGTTAAGAACGCTGTTGCCCGGAAACAGAAGCATAAGAAGAGACTGAAGCAGGCCAAAGGGTATTTTGGCGGAAGAAGGAAACTGTACACGGTTGCCACTGAAGCCAGAAAGAAGGCTCTTGAGTACCAGTACCGTGACCGCAGGAACAGAAAAAGAGATTTTCGCTCACTGTGGATAACGCGGATTAATGCTGCTGTTCGTGAGCATGGAATGAAATACAGCAATTTCATAGCCGGGATCAGAGTCGCGGGCATAGAACTCGACAGAAAGACACTGGCGGAACTTGCCGTAAAGAATCCGGAAGCATTTGCGAAGGTTGTGGAAGCAGCCAAAGCCGCTCTCTGAGGGAGAGGGGATGATCCGTGTCCCAGTCGGAAGATCTTGAGAGGTTGACCGAGGCCATAAATAGACTGATAGTCAGGTTCAGGTCAATACATACGCAGCGCGATGAATTGGCGATACGGGTAGATGAGCTTGAGTCCAGATTGGAGAACAGTGTGGACTCAGTGGATTCTGATGGTTACAATATACTCAGAATACACAGCGCAAGACTCCTGCGGGAAAGGCAGGAGATCAGGCGAAGGTTATCGGTAGTGCTGGATAAACTGGAAAGTATTGAAATAGAAGGCAAATAAGTAAAAGGAATAAATGAGCAACCGGAATGAAGTAACCCGCGTGAACATTTTCGGGCGGGAGTATACTATCCGAGGAGCAGGTTCACCTGCCTACATATCGGAAATCGCTCATTACGTAGACTTGAAAATGCGGCAGATGACAGATAACGCCACCATGGCCTCCACAGCCAAGGTGGCTATTTTTGCCGCACTGAATATAGCAGATGAACTCTATCAGAAGCGAGAGAAGTACGAGGAACTGGAAGAAAGCCAGAGCAGCGAACTGACACACCTCGCCGACCGGATAGAGCAGACTCTCTCGGAAACCTCTCATTCCTCAGTGTCCTCAGCTTCTCCTGATTCCGATTCATCGGCTATGATCGAAGCCTCAGCGATCCAGCAGAACAGCACATCCGATATCCCGCGATAACAGAACATCGCGGTAGATCGAAAAAGGACACGGCAGGGATGTGCCGGCATTCTGTGCAGGGGTGTTTCCGGTCCGGTCAGACTGACCACATCTTTACTCCGTTTTATATAGATGCATACCTGCGCCTGAACAGGAGTTCGTAATGAACATAGTTATACCTGCTGTAGTCGCAGCAGTTACATTCGTTATGGGGTTTATTCTTCACAAGATACTTATAGCCAGGGAAATAAGAGGCGCGGAAGTTGAAGCTGACAGAATAGTATCCGATGCGAAACGTGAGGGTGAAACCATAAAGCGCGAAGCCCTTCTTGAGGGCAGAGACGCCATTTCCAGGGAAAGGGCTGACAGCCTGGAGAAGTTCCAGGAACGGAGAGTAAACCTGGACCGGAGGGAGAGCCAGGTTTCAAGCGAATCTGAGCGTCTCGGAATCCTGAGAGAGAGACTCCAGGATAAGAAAAAAACCATCGATAAGCGTGAGACCGTTCTGACCGAAACGGAAAACTCGCTGCAAGCGAAGCACAACAGGATGAATAAGCTCATGGAGGAGCAGAACAAACTGCTTGAGCAGATTGTTCTGCTCCTCCATGAGCTTATTCATCCTGTTGTGCTTCGCTTG
>JAUVUL010000268.1 GCA_030600975.1 Candidatus Aegiribacteria sp. | reverse complement strand
GTCGAGTAGCCGTGATTGTGGATGAGGGCACAGTAAGCAGTGGAGAGTTTCACGACATTTCCATCAGCTCCCGTTGTAGCGTGACCAAACACCCTGGCCTCAGGAGCAAGTCTCCATGCCATTGCGTGAAACTCTCCACTGCTTACTGTGCCCTCATCCACAATCACGGCTACTCGACCGGTATATGGATCAGGATCGTCTCCGCCGACAGGATTTGGTTTGTCCCAGTAGAAACTGCCCGGATTGCTGAAATCACATCGTGAGAACAGCACAAATGGAGTCGGTTCGGGAATAATGTAGCTGCCCACATCGAAAAGAACGAAGTTCGAAGGATAGCTTCTTAGATCCAGTACCAGCCCGCTGATCTCCCGAAAAGCTTCTTTCAAACCGGGAACATCAGAACGCATCAGAGTACCGAGATGAACATAGCCAACGTTTTCATCCATGATAGAATATGCGGTATCGCCTGTGGCGGGAACCTCGCAGTACTTCCTGTCTATCTCCTCAACAGGAACCCTTGCCATTGTCACACTAATTATCTGACCTCTCCGGGATATCTCAAGCACCGTGGAATCCATGTTGCCACGAAGCAGGTTCCGTCCCATTATGAGAAGCAGTGATCCCTCGTTAGAGCCGTGTGTATATGGCCTCAGTCTTCCTGCTATTTCGGAGAGGGGTACACCGTCACAGGACAGGATCACATCACCAACACGAACAGATGATTCCTCGGCGGAAGGATGAGTATACCCGTCCACCACCCAATTGCCGTCAATGTGACATAAGTGCAGAGGAGCTGCGTATTCACCCAGGAACCCTGCAAGAGCTTCAGGTTCGATTAGAAGACTAGCATGTGAATCTCCCACTGAAACGAAAAGCTGCTGCACTGCAAGTTGATACTCAAGAGGACTTTCTGCATCGATAAAGGAAGGAAGGCTTATCCTGATCTGATCCGACCAGTAGTTGTTTGTTGCATACCTGTAGGGGAAATAGTATTCCACCATTCCCCAGTACCGATATAGCGCAAGGAGCCGAAAACCCGCGTCAGGCATAACCATATCCTCATAGCTTTCCTCAAAGAAGGCAGGATACGAAGAGAATCGCACATAGAAGCTGGATCCCTGATGCCTTCCGGCGTACACGGTCTCCAGTGTTGCAGAAAGAGTGACACCCAGCACTGAATGATCAATCCAGGACAGGTCTGTGGTGAGGCGAACCTCATCCGGGTCGATATCAGTGCATTCACAGGGTTCGATCGGTGAAAGATCATCAAGCAATCCCAGCAGTGCCTGCTCCCGTTCCTCGGTAGTTGAAGCTTGAAGAACACCGGGCATCGTCCTGAACAGCTCGTAGTCCCAGTTTACTTCCCCGCGACAGATATGAGGATGGTGGTACTTCAGAAATGCCCATACCTTACCCAGTCGCACAAGCGACTCCATCTGGAAAGGACTCACTTCACCAATTACAATTCCAGAGCCGGCATCATACTCATTATCAGCAAGTGCACCCGGTTCAGGACGGACAAGAGCCTCGGTAATAGGCTTCCCGTCTACAGATAACTCCAGATCATCAATCCAGATGCTGCCGGGTCCAACGAGATACACACCAAAAGAAAGAGAATCGGCAAAGTTACAGTTTCCCACCGCTATTTCAAAATGCTGCCATCCCGAAATGTCTGTTGAATCCTCAATCGTAATGTAATTGTAATCAAGAAAATTCCCCACGGAATCCAGGAGATGCATGTAAAATCCTGAAAAACTCTCTTCATCGAGAAGAGATTTTCTGAAATAGCCGGAAAAAACAATCTCATCTCCCTGATAAGAAAAGGGAATCTTCTTTGAAAGGTTTCCTATGTATTCACCAGACTCAACAAAATCAAGTCTGCCCGACCGGGAACCGCTTCGGAAGACTGTGGAATCATAAACAAACTCAAAACCGGACTCGTCACAGACCCAGTTGAACAGCAGAGAATCAACACACGTAGTCTCAAAACCCATGTTGCCTGGCAAATCGGGAACAGCAGACACTCCATCATCATTCACAGAAATCAAATACATAAATACAAGACAGAAAACCATGATACCCCCTTGATTCAAATCAGACGCAGAGAATATTTAAAATCCCTTTAATTATCAAATATGTTTTGCACCAAACCACAGGATGGCTGTTGAGCAATAGGAAAGTTGATTATCGGTCATGCCGCGATCTGCTCCCAACATAACATTCCTCCGGTGTCTCTGGAACTTGTCTGCGAATCCTGTACAGATTACGTTCCCAGGAAGGATGATATTTCAAAAATAGAGATAGGATGAGCTGTTCCGAGAGCTGATCTCAGTTTGTGAAAAACAACTTTTATACAGATCAACCGGATTTCACGCTGTCAGCAACACTGTCCTTAAAAACGCTCAGATATCGCCTGTCCGGCTGGCCCATCAATTCTGTCTATTGTGAAGCTTCATGAATACCCAGCCCAGTGCTGCAGCAACCAGGGGTGACCATATTACTCCAGTAATGTCATATGTACCAGTATTATAAAGAACAACATCGGCGACTGCAAAAGCATAACAGAGATATGCAAGAATTCTGAACATTTTAATTCCCCCCCTGGAAATATTGTTTTACCGGTTGCTTACAAGTAACGAATATCGTGCTATTCGTCATTCCCGAATATCATAATTCAGAAATATCCGTCTGAACAGACTCCGGCTTCAAGGACTGGGAAGCCGCTGGATCTCGCGGCATTTCTCAAGGAGGAACTCCTCAGGCCGGTTGCTTACCGCCACTGGGTATGGAGCATCCCGAAGATGTTCAGGCTGCGCTTTCTACATCACAGAAAGCTGCTGCCTAGGCTCTGCAGGTGTGTCTGAGATTTGATTACTATGTTTCTTCACGAAGCCCATGGTTGCGATGATTACTTTCCCGGAGGCATCCTTGTGCCACAGACCTTCGGGAGCATGGCTAAATGGAACCCCCATGTTCACGCCCTGGTACCGATGACTGCAGGGACAGGCAGTAATCCGGCTTCACAGGAGAGGTGTGTTCTGATGCGGTGTTTAAGGCACTTATCAGTCATCCTTGGAATTGACCGGGCAGAGTGGCAGGTTGTATCATCAGTTCAGGTGGAGAAATCGAAGTATAAGGGAAGAGAAGTGCTATGTTGGGAGTAAATCACGGCATGGCTGAAAATCGACTTTTCTAGCACGAATTACCTGGTACCGGTTGGGCAACCTTCAGAGAGAGTAGGACACTGCCGGCATTAACTCTGTGCAAAGATCCCCGGACCCAACCCCTCGGGGTTTTTTACGTAAGGTCGGACTTACCTATTTTGCGGAGAATAAAATGAATAAAACATTTAAATTAATCGGGAAAGAGATTCTTTCCAGTGCCGGTGTCCTCTATAATTTAGGATATATCGTAGTGGCATTCGTATACTCGAAATCTCTGAAACCCCTGATCTCTGCTGCTGGTTGTCCTGGTGAAAAAGGATTTTACGCACCCTGGCTCGGTGTACTGATTTTAGCTGCTCTTGCACTGGAGACTCCCGCTGTCTTTTCCAAAATCAAGCATACTCCATTCAGCCGTTCGAAAAACCATTTAATCTTAATCGTCATCTGTCTGCACTTCGTTATGGTTTCATATGCCGGATATTACGCATTCCGCGCATTTGGCTTCAAAGGCGGATGGTCCTCCCCTCTGCTGTTGGTATTCATAGCTCCCCTTTTCATCAAGGAGATGGCCGTCCTGTTCGCTTTTGTCCAGGCCCCTACGAGTGTGAAAAAAGAAAAGCACTCCCTGAAGATTTTCTATAATTTCTCTCTATTTTTCTCAGGCCTCGTCCTGGCAACAGTGATCTGGGATACGCAGTTGAGAATATTCGGCCGTTTGTCCGATACCGCACCCGGGATTGTCGGGGATGGAATAATTCTCCTGCCCGGCAAGCATTTCCTTACAGTGCTTATCTGCTGTATGGGGATGTTTATTC